>JALTNS010000020.1:2870-5134 GCA_027000565.1 Rhizobiaceae bacterium
GGCAAGCAATGGCCCACTTCCTGCACCGCCAATGGCACCGACAACCAGATTGGCAATATTGCCCATGCCAATGCTTTTAATAACCGCAGCAATGCCGCCGCCACCAATTGCGCCGGTAACAAGTTGAATTATGAGAGTTTGTAAATCCATTGGTATTGTCCCCTTACTGTTTGTGCAATTGGACAATTGTGCATCCAAAACTCACATTACGCAAGGGAACATAATATCAAAGCCCGTTACAATGCCTTGTTTGCCAGACTGTTTCACATTTATACGGAAACAGTCTGGCCGCTGAATGCGGCCCGGCGCTTGTGCGCCGCCCCCGCGGAGGCCGTGCGCAGCACGAATGGCCGTGAGCGAATTAATACGAGAGAGATTCCATCAAATGATGAAGCGCCCTAGGAAGGTCGAACCACTTTGTCGTAATCCTCCATAAGCATTTTGGAGATCGACCCCGGTGTAAACGCATGGGGCCCAATTTCAGATACCGGCGTCACTTCAGCAGCAGTTCCGGTTAAAAAGCACTCTTCAAAATCAGCCATTTCCTCTGGCATGATAACCCGTTCGACCACCTGAATTTGCCGCTTTTTTGCCAGATCAATGACTGTTTGCCGGGTAATCCCGTCGAGAAAGCAATCTGGCGTGGGGGTATGAATCACCCCTTCCTTGATAAAAAACACATTGGCACCGGTGGCCTCAGCTACCTGCCCCCGCCAGTCATACATTAAAGCATCAGCATATCCCTTGCCTTCAGCTGCATGTTTGGAAAGCGTGCAAATCATATACAGACCAGCCGCTTTTGATTTGCAGGGAATAGTACGAGGATCGGGCCGACACCATTCGGATATATCAAGTCGAATACCTTTGGCCCGTTGCTCCGGATCAAAGTAACTCGGCCATTCCCAAACCGCAATCGCCAGATTGATCTTGTTTTTCTGTGCCGAAACACCCATCATTTCACTACCGCGCCAGGCAACAGGGCGCAGATAGGCATCCTGCAATCCCTGTTTTTCCAGTGATTGTTCACAGGCCCGGTTTATTTCTTCCACCGTCCATGGAATTTCAAACCCGAGATAATTGGCCGAGGCATGCAGTCTTTCGGAGTGTTCATTGAGTTTGAAAATCTCGCCGCCATAGGCACGCACACCTTCAAACACTGAACTTGCATAATGCAGACCATGAGTTAACACATGGACCTTGGCATCGGCCCATTCAACGAATTCGCCGTTAAACCAGATTACACCATCCAGCTGATCAAAAGATTTGTCTGCCATTGCCTTGCTCCTTGCCCGCAATCTTTCATCGACATCGCATATTCAGATTGCGCAATAATAGATCATTGCCAACTGGAATATCGTCGCTAGTATCGGGTGTTAAAAATATATGTCAATATGGCTGACATATATTTGTTTGATTATCGATCAATTGCAAAAGAGAGCCGCAATGAGTGAAACCAGTGTTGTCAAAACAGCAATGTCTGAAACTGACTGTAAAAATTTCAGAATTATCGAGTTGCTGTTTTTTGCCTATCGCTCTTTTGTGACCGATGCTGACGAGGTTCTGGCCGAATACGGCTTTGGCCGCGCCCACCACCGGGTATTGCATTTCACCAACCGCATTCCGGGATTAACGGTTGCCGAACTTCTTGATATCTTGACACTCACCAAACAAAGCATTATCCGAGTGTAGAAACAACTTATCGACACACATCACATTATTCAACTGCACGCATCCAACGACGGGCGCAAACGATTATTGTATCCGACAAAAAAAGGCCGCAAATTGGCGCTGAAACTGTCTCAAATGCAGTCTCAGCGCATCGATGCCGCATTAGGTAACCAACAAAGCGATCATAAAGGCGAAATTGAAGACTTTCTCCATCAGATGATCGACAAGAACGACAGAAACGTTCTCGACCGAATATTGAGCGAACGGGAAATATAATTTTAAATCTTCATTGCCCATCAAGTCGAAAGTAATCAGGACCAAAACCTTATGAACAATCTGGCAATTGACCGCGAAACCACCAACCGGCAACTTGATGACAATGCCTCCCATATTCTCATTGTTGATGATGATCGTCGCATCAGGGATTTGCTCTCGCGTTATCTTTCAGAAAACGATTTTCGAATATCGGTGGCAACCAACGCCGCCGACGCCCGGCGAAAATTAAAGGGGCTTTCATTCGACCTGCTGATCGTTGATGTGATGATGCCCGGCGAAAACGGTGTTGAATTTACACGCTTCCTTCGCCAGGACATGGA
>JALTNS010000020.1:5144-8369 GCA_027000565.1 Rhizobiaceae bacterium
ATTTTAATGCTCACGGCACTGTCCGAAACCGAGGCACGGATAAACGGACTTGAGGCCGGTGCAGACGATTATTTGTCAAAACCTTTTGACCCGCGCGAACTGCTGCTTCGGGTGAGCGCCATCCTCAAGCGCAGCATTCAACCGGAACCGCCGGCAATTGAACAGGTTGTGTTTGGTCCCTACACATTTTCAATTGCCTCGCGGGAACTCAAAAACAACGGCGAACTGGTCAGGCTGACCGACCGGGAGCGGGAAATAATGGTGCTGTTTGCCTTGAATGCTGGAAGCATTGTCCCGCGCCATGAGTTGCTTGGCAATGAAAACGCTACCGGCGAACGCACGGTAGATGTGCAAATCAACCGCCTGCGCCGCAAAATCGAACCCGACCCGTCCCAACCCAACTGGTTGCAGACTGTCCGCGGATTGGGTTACAAGCTACATGTCGACTAGTAGCGGTTAATGTGGGGATCAGGTGTCATCAATTGAGGTTTATCAGCACAAGCTGCGACGCCTGAGATATCCCTGGCTGGTATTCACCCGCTGGATTGCCTCGCGAATGCCCCAAAGCCTTTACGGGCGATCGCTGATTATCATCATAACGCCCATGGTACTTTTGCAATCCGTTGTTGCTTTTGTTTTCATGGAACGGCATTGGCAATCGGTAACCCAACGTCTTTCAACGGCTGTGGTCCGCGATGTTTCTGCCATTGTCAGTATCATCGAGACCTATCCACAGGACACCGAATACGAAACGATCACAAGAATCGCCCGCGAAAAATTTGCGCTTAATATTTCGATTTTACCGCCAGCACCTCTGCCACCACCCAATCCTAAACCGTTTTTCTCAATTCTGGACGGCATCTTGTCGCAACAGATTACCCGCCAGATTAACCTGCCCTTCTGGATTGATACAGTTGGTGATTCCAACCTGCTGGAAATCCGCATTCAACTGGACAACAATATCTTGCGGGTATTTGTCCGCCGCAACCGGGCTTATGCATCCAATACCCAGATATTTTTATTGTGGATGACCGGAACATCGCTGGTTTTGATCATCATATCGATCCTGTTTTTGCGAAATCAGATCAGGCCCATTCAAAAATTGGCAGAGGCTGCGGAAAGTTTTGGTAAGGGGCGCTCCGTTCCGGGGGATTTCAGGCCGCGTGGTGCACAGGAAGTGCGGCGCGCCGGTGTTGCCTTTCTTGAGATGCGTGAACGCATAGAACGACAGATCGAACAACGCACAACCATGCTCGCAGGTGTCAGCCACGATTTGCGCACGATCCTGACACGCTTCAAACTGCAACTGGCATTGCTCGGGAAATCCAGCGAAGTTGATGAACTGCAAAATGATGTCGACGACATGCAAAACATGCTGGAAGGTTATGTGAACTTCACCCGGGGGGACGGAGACGAAGAGCCGGTAAGTGTTAATCTTGCCGATGTGCTCTCGCGGCTTGAAAACGAGGCGGAACTTAATGACACCCGTTTAACCTACAAGGTCAATGGCCGGGAGCAAATTCAGGTTAAGCCCGGCGCGTTTACCCGTTTGCTGAGTAATCTCGTTTCCAATGCGATAAAACACGCTGATAAAATTGATATTGTTGCCAGCCACCGTGGTGGCTGGCTGAGCATTCACATTGATGACAATGGCAATGGCATACCGGTTGAAAATCGCGAAGATGTTTTCAAACCGTTTTACCGGCTCGACGAAGCGCGAAATCAGGATGACAGTGGTACAGGCCTCGGTCTGGCGATCGCAAGAGATATCGCCCATGCTCATGGCGGGGACATTACTCTCGATAACAGCCCGATGGGCGGCCTGCGCGCAACCATCAAGATCCCAGCTTAACCCACAGAAAACCCGACTTAACCTGTTATTTGCAAGTTAGACTGTTTCACGTTTATGCGAAAATAGTCTGGCCATAAGGGCGGCCCGGCGCCTATGCGCCGCCCCCGCGGAGGTCGTGCGCAGCACGAGTGGCGTAAGCGAATTAGTACGAGAGTGATTCCATCAAATGATGAAGCGCTAGGCAGCTTTTGTCAGGTTGCCGGATCGCGTCTTGCCCTTACCCTTGGCTTCTTCTTTTTCCATCCGTTGCTTGTTGCGGACTTTATCACGGTACATGGATTTATCCGCATCATGAAGAAGTTGCTTCACGTCCTTAGTACCTTCAGGGTACACGCCAAGGCCGATGCTGAGGCCAATCATGTGGGTTTCGTTTTCTATACAGAATGGCTCAATCGCCATTTTCCGAAGCCTGCGCTGTACTTTACCAATTTCGCGGTCACTCGCATCTGATTTCAACAGCAGCGCAAATTCATCTCCGCCAATCCGTGCAACAAGATCATCCTTGCGGACGCAGCCCGTTAAACGCCGCCCGATAATTTTCAGCACCTTGTCTCCGACCTGATGGCCAAAGGTGTCATTGATCGGCTTGAACCCGTCAAGATCAATATAGAACACAGCCAGCCGACGGTTGTTTTCTACAGCCAGTTTTCCATGTTTCTCCAACTCATCATAGAAGAACCGTGAATTGCCCAATTTGGTCAACGCATCCTGATTAGCCAGCGCAGCAAAATTCAGCCGCTCTTCGCTCAGCGCCAACTGCAATGCCTGGCTTCTGTTGTGGTAAATCGCAATAATTGCCATTACCGCACCAAAGGTCATAACAAAAATTATGAAAGAATTGGTCGAAGGGGATGCCTTTGAAGTATAATCAGGCAGTACCAGCCCCAAATTTGCCGTCGCATACCACTGCACAAAGACCACCGCCATAATGCCGATTGTCAATGCAAACCCTGTTTTTTCACCATAAAACAGATAGGTTATAACCGGAAACAACACCAGACAGGGCGTTACCATGGAATTGGGAAACCCGCCCGTCAGCATTATTCCGGCAAGAATTGCGACGGCAGAAGTGATTGTAAACAACCCGCGAGCCAGATTAAAATAACCACTCAATAAGGTTACGTACGAAAACAAACAAAAAGCGATCAGCCCAAAATCAAGCGTAATAAATACTTTTCTCGATGTTTCATCAATCAGTTCGGGAAACGCGACCTTTAGCCCGACTGAAAATATCAGTACAAGTACCGCGCAACCAAGAAAAATATTCGCCAGAATTGTCGATCGAGACCGCAACAACCGGTCGTGACCATAATGCCGTGATAGTATACGCGACTGCTGACGAAACAGCCAAAATTCAGATAACTTCATAAAAA
>JALTNS010000021.1 GCA_027000565.1 Rhizobiaceae bacterium
ATTCATAAAAAGGCTTGTTATTCAAACACTTTTTTGTCTGAATGACCGAATATCATTCCAGATTGGCGGCCAAAAAAATAAATTTTGACTGTTGCCCCTTGACTCCGGTCGGGGTGTTTTTTTTCCAGCTCTATATCACGCATAAGATTCTAACCATAAGGTAACATATTGAAAATATTGGCAATTTTGTGGCAAACTAAAATTGCTTGGTTTCGAACCATTTCGGTTCAATATGTCGCAATCTAAATCAGATTTATCGATAAATTAAAATCAACAAGGGAGGTCCGGGATAATTGCAACCTGGATTCCAGCCGGATTGCTGAATTGCCGTTTTTTGTATTTTCAGAAACGGTTTGGTCGCGATTGAAGGCCATTTTCCAAATTGATGAAATTCAATTTGCGGGCGAAAGCGGCCCGGCGCTTGTGGGCCGCCCCTGTGGATGCCCGTGCACAGCGCGAATGGCCGTGAGCGAATTAATTCGCATGCGAATTGTATCAGGCGGCCTTTCCTGCAAGAGCCGCCTGTTCAGCTTCACAATCCGGCATAGCCTACTCTTCGAACAGCGTCAGAATTTCTTTGGACAAAACAGTGGTGTCAGCATTCAGTTTGTAGATCATTGGGACGCCAGTACCGAGATTAAGGCTTGTGACCTGTTTGGTATCCAGCCCGTCAAGCACCATCACCAGCGACCGCAATGAATTTCCATGAGCCGCCACCAGTACCGTGTCGCCTTGCATCACTCGTGGTAAAATAGATTGCATATAATACGGCCACACCCGCGCACCGGTATCCTTCAGGCTTTCTCCATCAGCGCCCGGTGGGGGCGTATCATACGAACGGCGCCAGATATGCACCTGCTCATCACCCCATTTTTTTCGAGCATCATCCTTGTTAAGGCCGGCAAGGTCGCCGTAGTTTCTCTCGTTCAAGGCCTGATCGTGGATGGTCTCCAGTTGAGATTGTCCGACGCCATCCAGTATCATCTGGCAGGTTCGCTCAGCTCTTACCAATACACTTGTGAAAGCGATGTCGAATTGCATGCCGCGGTCATTGAGTATTCTTCCGGCCTGTATGGCTTCGTTCACGCCTTTTTCAGTCAAATCCGGGTCACGCCAACCGGTAAAGAGGTTTTTTAAATTCCATTCACTTTGTCCGTGGCGTACAAGCACCAAAGTACGTTCCATTGGTCGTGTCCTTTTTTAACTAGAGATCGAAAGCTGTCCTGAGGTGACCCGTTAGGCCAGGCCAAGTACATCTAACATTGAATACAATCCAGGTTTTTTGTCACGGGCCCACAGCGCTGCCTTGACCGCACCGGTGGCAAAAATCGACCTATCCATAGCAATGTGAGAAAGTTCAATGCGTTCACCCGCTCCGGCAAATATGACACTGTGTTCACCCACAACAGAGCCACCCCTTAGTGTTGCAAATCCTATTTTGCCATCTTCACGGGGCCCGGTATATCCATCGCGGGTACGCACAGATACCTTTTCCAAGTCCACACTGCGGCCTTCCGCAGCCTTTTGTCCCAACAACAAAGCGGTTCCAGACGGTGCATCAACCTTATGCTTGTGATGCATTTCCAAAACTTCAATATCGAAACCCGATGCATCGAGCGACTTTGCTGCCTGTTTGACGAGTTCCCCCAGCAAATTAACGCCCAGGCTCATGTTGCCGGATTTCATAATTGTTGCTGACTTCGCATATCCGGCAATTGCATCTTCTTCTTCGGTGCTGCAGCCAGTTGTTCCAATGATATGGACAATTGCTCTTGCTGCAGCAATTTTTGCCGCAGCGACTGTTACCGCAGGAGTGGTGAAATCCAGAATACCATCAACAGCTGATAATGAATTTTCCAGATCATCTGATATAAGAATACCATTTGGTCCAGTTCCAGCCAACTGCCCCGCATCATGGGAAATATGGGCTGACCCGGCCCTCTCAATGGCCGCAGTCAATTCAACGCCGTCGATCTCGTCGATTGCCCGCACCAGCGATTGGCCCATACGGCCCGCAGCTCCGATGACCGCCAATTTCATCATTTCATTTTAGCCCTATATCTGACAATGCGACACCTAAACCGGCAACCGCTTCTTTTCCAGTACGGCACCTTTTTTGCTCCGGGTGCGTTTGGAGTTTATACTAGCGTCTGTTCCATTGACTGACTGCAGTGAATTGTAGCGGGCATATATTCCTGATACCCGTTTTGATAATTCATCATGGGTTCCCTGATCCACCACCTTGCCGTTTTCCACCACCATTATCGCATCAGCATTGGCAATAGTTGAAAGTCGGTGCGCAATTACAATGGTAGTTCGATCTTTCATGATTGATTCCAACGCGGCCTGAACCAGAGCTTCAGATTCGTTGTCAAGCGCTGATGTGGCTTCATCGAGCAACAAAATGGGCGCATTTCTTAAAATCGCCCTGGCGATCGAAAGCCTTTGACGCTGACCACCGGAAAGATTGACACCGTTTTCCCCAACCGCACTTTCATAGCCCTGGGGAGTCGCCAGAATGAAGTCGTGCGCCTGCGCAAGTTTGGCCGCCTTGACCAGATCATCCGTTGTTGCATCGGGTCTGGCATATCGAAGATTGTCGGCTATCGAGCCTTCAAACAATAACGGCTGTTGCGACACATAGGCAATGTGATGGCGTAAGGATGCTATCTTGATCTCTTTTATATCCTGCCCGTCAATCAAGATACTGCCACTGTCGAGATCGTGGAACCGTTGCAGCAAAGCTATAATTGTCGATTTTCCACCCCCAGATGGCCCAACAAGTGCGGTCGTTTTTCCCGCTTCTGCTGTAAACGACAAATTCTGAATTACGCTTCCTTGCTCTTCGTCCTCTGCTGCATATGAAAAACTTACGTTTTCAAAGCGAACTTCACCGGCACCCAGTTTAAATGGCTTGGCACCAGGTCGGTCTCTTTGATGCAATGGTGTATCCAAAATTTCATAAATCATGCGTGCGTCAACCAGCGAGCGCTCGAGATTTACATTCAATCGTGCCAACCGTTTCGCCGGTTCATAGGCCAGCAGCATGGCCGTAAGAAATGACATCATGTCACCGGGAGAACCGCCCAAGATGATCACCCGGTAACTGGAATAGGCAACCACGCCCGCCACGGCCATTCCGCCAAGTGTTTCCATTAACGGGCTGGTTCGGGCCGTAATACGCGCCATCTTGTTGGCCCGCTCTTCGGCAGTGGCCGCAAGAACTCGGACCTTTTCGGCAAGCTGGGCTTCCATCGTGAAAGCCTTGACGATCTGAATACCCTGGGTTGCTTCCTGCATGGTTGAAGCAACACGGGAGTTTAAGTCTACTCCCTGTCGTGCAATTCGCTTCACCTTGCGTTTGTAACGTGCAACCAGAATTATAACGGGCGGCGCAATCAACAATGACATGGCAGCAAGGAACGGATCCCGGTAAATCATAACGGCACATAGGGCTATGACTGATAGAAGATCGCGCAAAAATACCGTAATCAGCATATTCAGCAGATTTCGCACACCGGTAATATTTTGATTGATTTGCCCGACCAAATACGCGGACCGGGTTTTATGGTAATACCCAAGGCCCAGTTTCAGAAGGTGGCCGAAAATTCTGTTTTGATATTTTGCAACGATATTGTTGGCGATTTTATTCAGTTGGACATCCTGAATATAGGATGCTGCACCCTTGATCAGATAAACAACAAAAACGGTCGCAGAGATATAATACGCGGTGGTGAGTTTTTGCTCAACAAACACATCGTCAACCAAAATCCTGATTACCCACGCACTGAATGCCGTGGTAGCTGCAATAATGATTAAACATATTCCGGCGATTATATAGCCGGTTATATGTCCTTTAGCGTTTTCCCTCGCCACACGGGATATCAACGACAAATTATCTGAGTCGCCGATGAAGGATTTTATTTTACTGCGCAAGGATATTTCACCCGAAATTGCATGTTCGAACTCTATCTATAGCGGGCTTGGCAAACTAATTCTATCAATCAATTTTAATTCTGGTTGGTTGAAAGCTAGTGTGGCTGTTTTTGCCAGCGGCGGCCCCGGGTTTCAAGTCCAAATCGATGCTGGTCTCGCGCATAGGCGGCAAGCCCTGCAAGAGCTGCCGATTCATGGATAATCAAATATGTTGGTATTGAGCGCAGCAATTCATAGTGTGGGGACTTGTTTTCAAATTCACTGCGAAATCTGCCATTGGTCAAAAATGGAACAATTTTGTTGCCGATACCGCCTGCTACAAAAACACCGCCCCTTGCCAGGAATGTTAATGCGAGATCGCCGGCAATTCGACCGAGAAATCCGCAAAACAGGTTAATTGATATGACAGCAAACGGGTCATCGCCGGCAAGTGCTGCCGCTGTAATTTCCTCCGGTGAAAAAAGGCTGGCCCGGGCTCCCTCCCGCTGAGTAACGGCATTATATATGTTTTGAATACCCGGACCTGATACAAGTTGTTCGGCAGACATTCGTTCTCCGGATTTTTCTAGATAGGGCCAGATGGTTTCGTCTTCTGCTGATTGAGGCCCAATATCCACATGTCCGCCTTCCCCGGGAACCGGTATCCATGTCCCGTGACCATGAATAATTCCGGCTACACCGAGGCCCGTCCCTGGCCCGACCACAACCCGACTGGCGTTTTCAACAGGGCGACCTTCTCCAATATTCAATAGATCCGTTTGCTCAAACGAACACGCGGCGAGCGCCTGCGCTTCAAAATCATTCAATAATGTCACATCTGACATAGAAAGCTCGTGCATCAGATTATCCGGCCGGATTGACCAATTCTGATTCGTCATTTCCAATGTGCTGTTTTTTATCGGGCCAGCTGCGGCAATAATTGCGGATCGAGGCACCAGCGATGTTTTTTCAAGAATACCGGTTTTTATCGCCTGCTCAATCGAGGTAAAGTCAGCGGTCAAAAGATTGGAGAATTTTTCGGGTTCAGAAGTTCTGTCGGTCAATATCTGAAATCTGGCATTAGTGCCGCCAATATCGCCGATTAAAATGGGAAATAACATCTGATTGTGAATTTCGTTCATTGTGAAAACCAAGGCTGTCAATTCACCCGATGAAATTTTGACCTTATCCTGCACCAGGCATTGCCTCGGTGCCAATCCGCAGCTCAATCTTTGTTGATAACTTCAAGCCACTTGCGGTCAAGGTCAGACATGTGGTTTGCCTAGCGCGTACCTGTCAATTTGTCCAACTCATTCAAACCCGGCTTGCGCCGTCAAAAATAGATTCCGGTGCATTGCGCCAATTGCAACAGGCCTTCTGGTTTTGCGATCGACAAGAACATGGACATATTTTCCTGTTGCACAGGGTTGATCCTGATTATTTCTAAACAGTGCAATATCAAAACAAACCGACGAATTGCCAATTTTGCTAACTTTCAAGCCAGCGAAAACTGTATCGGGAAACCTGATTTCTCCATGGTATTGACATTGAGTTTCGACAACCAGAAAAACCTGTTCTGCAGCCGTCATATCCAAAAGTCCGTTCTCGATGTACCAACCGTTCACAGCTGTGTCGAAATAGCTTAAATATTCGACATTGTTAACATGACCATAGTTGTCGACATCCATCCATCGGGTTGGAATTTCCCGCAGCACAGGGTAATCCTTTCTTGCGAAGTCTCGGTGGTTGCTCACGATTTCACCCGTCGCCTGCAGAGTTTCCCGGCATCAGCATTTTATCAATCAAACTGACCGTTTCATTGATGCCGTAAAGGGCAACAAACGATCCAAATCGCGGTCCCTGGGTTTGGCCCAGCAGAACCTGATATAGTGCCTGAAACCAATCGCGTAGTTTTTCAAAGCCATGATCATTACCAACGGCATAAACAATATCCTGAATTTCCGAGCCTGTAGCGGTTGGTCCAAGGCTTGTGAGTCGGGTTCTTAAATCCAGCATGGCCTTTCGTTCCTGATCACTCGGTTGGCGAAACGCCTTCATCGGTTTGACAAAGTCTTCGTAGTATCGAATGGCATAACCTACCAGCTGGTCCAGCTTCGGACTGTTTTCTTCCGAAGCGTTTTCCACATAACGGGAAATGAACCCCCAAAGAACACTTTTATTGTCGGCATTGGAAGCACTGACAAGGTTCAAGAGCATTGAAAATGATATCGGAACCCTGTCTTCCGGAGGTTTCCCGGAGTGAATATGCCAGACCGGATTTTGCAATTGCTGTGCCGGTTCCTGGGTCGGATATCCATCAAGATGCTTGAAATAGTCGTCGACATTGCGCGGAATGATATCAAAATACAGCCGCTTTGCTGTTTTTGGTTTTTGATACATGAATAATGAAAGGCTTTCCGGAGACGCGTATTTCAGCCAGTCATCGATTGTCAGGCCATTGCCGATCGACTTGGAAATTTTTTGCCCGTTTTCGTCCAGAAAAAGTTCGTAGTTAAACCCTTCCGGTGGCCGGTTGCCAAGGGCACGGCAGATTTTTGAAGAGAGATTTACTGAATCAATCAGGTCTTTTCCAGCCATTTCATAGTCGACCTCCAATGCAGCCCACCGCATCGCCCAGTCTGCTTTCCATTGGCACTTGACCTTGCCGCCTTTTACCGATGTTTCCACCAGCTTTCCTGATGCCGGATCCTCGTACACTATTGTTGCAGCGGCAATATTTCGCTCAACAAGTGGCACCTGCAATACATGGCCGGTCACTTCAGAGATCGGTAAAAATGGCGAATAGGTTGCCCTGCGCTCCGGCCCCAATGTCGGCAGAATTATCGACATGACCTCATCATATACGTTCAACATTCTCACCAATGTGTCGTCAAATCGGCCCGACTGGTAATATTCAGTTGCGCTGGCAAACTCATAGTCAAACTGAAACGCATCCAGAAACCGGCACAAGCGGGCATTATTGTGATGAGCAAAACTTTCATATTCGTTGGAAAACGGATCCGGAATCTTGCTCAACGGCTTGTTTAGGTGTTGGGCCAGCATGTCTTTGTTGGGTACGTTGGATGGCACTTTGCGAAATCCATCCATATCGTCTGAAAAACACAACAGCCGTGTGGGTACGCTTCCACCAGTTAGTACACGAAACGCATGCATGACCATTGATGTTCTGGATACTTCGCCAAAGGTTCCAATATGTGGCAATCCCGATGGTCCATAACCGGTTTGAAACAGAACCTCGTCTGGAAAGCCATTTTGTTCGTATCGTTTGACAAGTTTGCGCGCTTCTTCAAATGGCCAGGCCTTGGCTTTTTCAGCCAAACTACGCAATTCAGATACATTTTCGGCCAATGTTGATGCGCTACTGTTCATCGGGAGTTCCAAAATAGGCTAGAGGACGTTTATGAGTTAGGATAATGGTACGCAATTCCAAATCGGGAGAGCAAATCTTACAAACCGGTTGAGAAATGAAGGATGTTGGTCAGAAGATATGTTGAACTATCTTCGCGAACGCCCTACTTTCCAAATCTCCAATAATATTACAAGGGTAAAATTGCATGTCCACGATACCGGTTCACGACTCGCTCATTTATATCATGGTGACAATGTCCATGGTCGACCGGCAAACAAGCGACCGGGAGCTGTCTCGCATAGGCGACATAATCAAAACCCTGCCTGTCTTTGCAAAGTTCGATGAAAACCGCTTGACTGAAGTTTCCAAAACTTGCGGGGAAATACTGCAAGACGAGGAAAATCTTGAAACAATACTGAATATTGCGGCAGAACTCCCGGACAAATTACATGAAACGGCCTACGCACTAGCCCTTGAAGTCGCCGCTGCCGATTTGCATGTTGAACAGGAAGAACTGCGTTTCCTGCAGCTTCTACGGGACAGGCTTGATCTTGATAAACTTGTGGCGGCGGCACTTGAACGCGGGGCTCGCGCCCGCCACCAGACAGAATAACTGGCTTTGGACTGTTTCCGTATAAACGTGAAACAGTCTACAACTTCTCAGCCGTGATTTTAGCGCTTAGGGCAGCGTTGCGCATATCTTGCGGCAGTTAATATAAACTTTCCGGAAAATACCGCAGATATAATTCAGCGAAAATCCCCTTGTCATTGATGGACCGCAAGGCAAAATTCAGCGCATTCAACAATTCCTTGTCATTAGGCCGAACAGCCATCGTCAACCCGCGACCGAAGTACTCGGGTGCCAGATAAGGGCCGCCGACAAATGTGCAGCAATCCGCAGATTTTTTCGAATGCAGCCAAAACGACGCCGACAGGGCATCTGTGAATACCACATTAACCTCACTTTTCATCAGCGCGGCAAGTGCATCGCTTTGGTTTAAAAATATGCGCAATCCAGATTTTCCGAAATTTGCGATCAGAAATGCTTCATGCGCCGTATTTGCCACCACCCCGATCGTTCTACCACTTAAATTATGATACAAAGGTTCAGAAGTAGGCTGTGATTTTAGTCCGATGAAACGCGCTGGAAGCCCGATATATGGCCTGGTAAACAAGAATTTTTTTCTGGAAGCGGAATCAACCGCCAGCCCGGAAATCAAAACCGTTCCCGGTTGTTCAGTGACCGCCTTTTCCTGTTCCAGCCAGGGCAATGCCTGAATCTGGCAACTGCCAAGTATTCCAAGTTCAGAACAAACCGCACGGGCAAGATCAATATTAAATCCCGCTATCTGTTTGTTGTCATCGACAAAACTGAACGGCGGAAAATTGGTAGTCGTAATAAAGCGTATGTTTCCAAGTTTTTTCGCATTGGGTATCGAAAAACGCTCTTGCGGGTCCCAGAAATTAGGGATTTGAAATTCCTGTGCAATAACCGGTCCAGGTAAGATCAGAATAGAAATTCCCAGCAACAGAGCTCTCACCCAATCAAAAAACAAAAGCATGTGGAGACCAACTCTCATTATACTTGTCCAAAAAAACCATATTTCCTCTAACTCAAGGCAAATGTTACCTGTGGAAGCCCTCGCCAACCAAAACCATTAAACATAACATTTGCGAAAGCTTTATGAATAGTGTTGAATTGCAATTTGCATATCTTGGGGGATACGCGCATGGACAATTCAATTAATCGATTATTACATCATTTGTTAGACCAGTTACAAAATAAATCAAACACAGCCGCCCGGGGCGCTATAAATCTGAATGCAGACAAATTTTTAATGGACTCAGTCCTTTCCTGCTATGGGCTGGAGAACCTAGCATATATAACGACCGATCCTGTCTCAATCCAGAGCAGAAACCCGGTTTACAAAGTTACATATTCGGCGGCGTGGTTGGAATATTATAAAAAATCCGGGGCGGAGAAACACGATCCGGCTATTATATACGGATTAAGAGAAATAATTCCATTTGAATGGCGCAATGATGATCGGAATGAGCCTGAACAAAAAACATTCTTAAACATCGCGCGTGAATTTGGGTTGGGCAACAACGGGTTCAGCATCCCAATTCGCGACCGTACAGGTGCACGGGCTTTGATATCGATGACGGTTCGGCACAACGATCAAAAATGGGCAAAATATTCGCGAAGATACCGAAGTGAACTTGTCAATATTGCCTACCTCCTCCACGAACGGTTTACCTTTGAGGATAAACCGGATCAAACCGAGCGGTTTCTCGGTGAGGATTTAACGGAACGGGAGATAGAGTCTTTGCAATGGACTGCTCTCGGCAAAACCTCGGAAGAAACTGCAATAATATTAGGGGTCTCGCGGCGCTCGGTAAATTTTCACATAAACAACGCAAAAATCAAACTTGACACAGTTACAAGATCGCATGCCGTTGCCCGCGCCTGCGCCCTGGGATTGATCTTGCCGGTTCTGTGAACGGGATTGAACTTGCCCTGTTTAGTGCCGGTTATCTTTTAATGGAAGCGAATTGATGGGTGGTATTTTTCATTTTGGCAAGGAAAATACCGCTAGCCACGAGATGAATATCGGGCGAGAAGATTGACGGAACCGAAGCGGAAAACACGTTCAAACCGATTGCTCAAACGATTCCATTTACTGATGGCCAACTCTAAATTGATAAGTAGGCTGAACCTTTGAAACTTGAAATGTGTTACCCATGTCTTAGGTACGATCTGTTACCTATGTCTCCGGGTCGGACCTTGGGAAAATGGCGGAGAGACAGGGATTCGAACCCTGGAGACGGTTCCCCGCCTACACACTTTCCAGGCGTGCGCCTTCGACCACTCGGCCACCTCTCCACTATATTCGCAGCCAAACTATCCGGCTCGCGGATTGGAATTGCATTTTTTGCCAATGTTCAGCGCTGCAACCCAACAAGAACTTTCGACTACCCGATCTCCCGGAATAAATCCAGACAAAATTCGGGTTGTCTTGCACCTAATTTGAACTGCCCATAGCTCCGTGTCGATTCAGGCCGGGTCAGGTTCAAACCACTTCGGTTCAGGTTGGGTGCCAAGGCCGCTTCTGCGGCATCCGTCACTTGTTTTTTGATGCAACAGAATCAGAAAGAGAATTGCGCTCTTTAATTTGCGCAGATGCAGCGACAAATGTTTTCGCATTGTCTCCGATAGTCAATGTGGGCTCGCATACTGGAGAGCAGGCAAGCGTTTCGCGGACAGCGCGCCGGTATATCCTTACGGTATTGGTTTCGTGGCCCTGAACAACGACAGTCTCGTCGACAATCGGATCTCCATCCGCATCAAGAATCACGATATTGGTCACCCCGAAGCTGCGCCCGGTCAATACAAGTGTTTGCGCATCCTGAATTGTTGCATCTGCAATCGAAGGATTTCCAATAATGATGGTGTCCGCAGGTCTGGAAATTTTTAGAACCTTGGCACGATCTATCGTAACTACAACAGCTTCGCTTGCTTGCGCTGCACTATGTGTTGCCAATGCAAGCCCGGCTAACAAAAACAGAGAATAGCAAACACGCGTTGTATTTCTTATTCTGAAATTTAGCGCAGCCATACCTGCCTCCGGATGTTTTCAACAACCCTTACCTTCAGGTAAATTGGTGAATGTTGTCTTAACCCGACAATTTGCAAGAGTGCCTGGCAGGCTTACGGCTGGGGCGCCTATATAGAATGCACAAGGTCGCGTAATTTTCGCGATGGCGTTTACATTTTTTCTGACTATTTTTTAAGAAAATTAACTCTAGCGCCAAGGTTATATCCGGTTAGTTTCTGTTAATCCTATTCGTTAAGTCGTTCTCAATGCCTGTCCCGTAGATTGGGCTCATCTGATCGACAAAAAACAATTCGACAGATTTGCTGTAAACAAGTGGATTAAGGAACACTACTATGAAAAATGTTATCGCACGTTTTATGAAAGACGAATCTGGCGCAACTGCTATTGAATATGGCCTCATTGCTGCTTTGATTTCAATCACCATCATTGGTGCAGCCGGCACAATCGGTACCGGTATTGCTGCTAAGTTTAGCTCTGTATCTTCACAGATCGCTTCCAGCTAATCGAATTGGGTGGCAACACCCGATCCAAAGAGCCATCCTGTTTTACAGGGTGGCTTTTTTGATTCAGATTTCCAGAAAATGACCAAAGATCAACCGTCAGAATATTCTGCCAAAATGACGATTGTTCAAATTGTGCCAAAACCCTTGGAAATTTACATGAAATTAAATGAACAGCAGTACCGTACAGGTCAAATGTCAAATGGTGGTGTTGTGATATGATGGAACTGTTAATTTTGGTGGTATTCCCACTGGCAATGTTTTTTGCGGCAGCATCCGACTTGCTGACCATGACAATTCCCAACAAAGTCTCTTTAATTTTGATATTTGGATTTGTTATCCTTTCCTGGTTTATTGGAATGGATATTCAGGCATTTGCATGGCATTGGGCACTTGCAGGCATTGTTCTGGTGTGCGGATTTGGGTTTTTTGCAGCCGGATGGATGGGTGGTGGAGATGTAAAACTGGCCGCAGCAACATCGCTGTGGCTTGGCTGGGAATTCACATTGCCATATCTGGCAATTGCCGGATTTATGGGCGGAATTTTAACAATTCTGATTATGATTGCCCGGTCTAAAGAGCTACCGCTGTCACTATACAAAATAAAATGGATAAGCAGACTTCATGCAAAAAATGAGGGTGTTCCCTATGGTATCGCCCTGGGACCAGCCGCGGTGCTTGTCTATCAAGACACCCCGTGGATGCAATATGTGTTCAATTCCGTGGGATCGTAAAACCGTAATTTCCGGGATTTGACACTCCACCAGCCCGAATACAGGGGTGGTTCGGAAATTCTGCTTTGCATTTGGAGTGTCTGAAATGTCCTGAACAAACTGGGCAGAATATGTCGCAAGCGGTGTTTGCCAGATTTTGCCACTTTCGAGTTAAACTTCTGTTTACCAAGCTTGGCAGCAATTGGTTAACCATAAATACACACTTACCCTGCAAATATAGGTTTCTAGATCAACACGTTTGATGTTTTGGAAATCGAAGATGAAGTCCATCCGTTTTGTAATACTGGGAGTAGCCATTCTTGCGGCTGGAGGAGCGGCCTATCTAGCCATGAATTTGGCCGCGCCTGAGCCTGTGAAGCAGGTTAAGGTCAAACGCGCGCCTCAAATCGAGACAGTTTCAGTTCTTGTGGTATCCAAGGATATTCCAACAGGCAGCACGATTACCAGGAACACAATGAAATGGCAGACCTGGCCCAAAAAAGGCGTCAGCAAAAATTTTGTCATCAGATCAAAGAATCCAAATGGTAAGGATGAAATGGCCGGTGCGATAGCCCGCTCGTCGTTTTATGCGGGAGAACCTATTCGGGAGGCAAAACTCGTCAGGTCTGACCGCGGTTACATGTCTGCCATTCTGCCCGCTGGCAAAAGGGCCATTGCAACCGTGATTTCGGCTGATACCAGTGCTGGCGGGTTCATTCTGCCAAACGACCGTGTGGACGTAATCATGACCCGTCGAAACGGAAAAAGAAATGGCAAAGTCAGCTACACCACTGAAACCATTTTGACGAATATTCGTGTGCTGGCGATCGACCAGACCATTGAGGACAAAGAAGGTGAGAAAGTTGTTGTCGGTGAAACCGCGACATTGGAACTTGGGCCGAAAGAGGCCGAGATACTAACTGTTGCTCAGCAAATGGCAGATCGATTGACCCTGGCTTTGAGAAGTCTGGAAGATTCTAAATCGGCCTCTGGCAAATCTGCCGAACATCTGCTGTCCGGTCAGGACCGAAAGACCAGAGGCAATATCCGGATTATCAAATTTGGCAACTCTCAAGAAATTCTCCCGAAAAAATAGGTATTGAGCAGAGAAAGAATATGTGCGCAATAATGACTACAAAAAAAACCCGGAACGCTGCTGATCGGGCAAGGTCGATTTTCTTGCTCACCTGTTTGGGTGCCTTGATAGTTTTGAACTCTCTTGTACTGCTTCCAGTGAGTGATGGTTACGCGCAACGTTCACAAAATACCCTGCGGATTTCAAACAAAGAGCGAGGGTTGAGTCGTAGTGTCAAGCTTGGGTTGAATAAATCTCTCGTGGTTGAATTGCCAGTACCCGCTTTTGATATTCTGGTAGCCAATCCCGACGTTGCAGATGCTGTAACCCGCACATCCAGACGGATTTATCTGTTTGGCAAGCAAATCGGTCAAACCAACATTTTTGTTTTTGACGGGAACGGCAAGCAGATACTCAGTCTGGAACTGAATATTGAGCGGGATATCAACGGCCTTGTCGAAACGATTGAGCGACTTGTCCCGAATTCTGATGTTGATGTTGAAATGATCAATGACAATCTGGTGCTAACAGGTACAGTTCCAACCCCGCAGGCTTCTGCCAAAGCTGCACAAATAGCCATGATTTTTATTAAAGGTGGCGAGGCTACACAAAACAACAGCAGCGCCAATGCCGCCGGCAACTCCGGAGGCATAAGCCTTGTTCTGGGTGCAGACCGACCAGAAAGCCAAATTGTCAATCTGCTGCAAATTGATGGCGAAGATCAGGTGCTGTTAAAAGTTACAATCGCTGAAATCAGCAGGTCAATTGTAAAACAACTGGGTATAGATACCAATTACAGCAATGCACTAGGCGGCTTCAGTTTCAGCCAGATTGGGGACAATCCTTTTGCCCTTGGAAAAATCGCCTCCGGCTCAAGCACGGTACTGGGTCTGAATGGCTTGCAGAGCACAGTTAGGGCATTGGAACAATCGGGCGTAATGAGGACACTCGCAGAGCCCACCTTAACGTCGGTATCGGGAGAGAAGGCATCCTTTCAGGTTGGTGGAGAATTTCCTTTCCCAAACGGAAAAACCGAAAGTGCTGCAGGTGTAACCTTTGAATATTCCCAGTTCAAGGAATATGGAATTTCTCTTGATTTCACTCCGGTTGTACTGACCCCCGGTCGGATATCGCTAAAAATTACCACTGCTGTGTCTGAACCAACGGCCGAGGGTTCATTCAATATTCCCCGTGGTGGCGCAGGTTCCGCTTCGATCCCCGGTTTGAGAAAGCGTGTTGCTGACACCACTGTAGAATTACCGTCAGGTGGGTCGATGGTCATTGCCGGGTTGGTTCGCGATGATGTTCGTCAAACTCTTGCAGGCTACCCCGGTCTTTCAAAATTGCCAATATTTGGCAGCCTGTTTCGCAGCAAAGAATTCCAACGTTACGAAGTTGAGCTTGTCATTATTGTGACGCCTTATCTGGTGCGGCCGACAGCCCGCCGTAATCTTGCCCGACCGGATGACAATTTCAGCCCGGCTTCGGACGGCGCCGGGTACTTCATGGGGCGGATCAACAGAGTTTACGGAACCACAAAAGCAAAACTGCCGGCAGGACGATACAATGGAACCGTCGGGTTCATTTTTAACTGAGCAAAATTCGAAGGCGGAGTTACCGATCATGAAATCTGCGTTGAACTCCACAGGAGAAATCACAGTGAGGCCGATTATGCGTACAAAAAAGGTCGCCGGATTAAAACTGGTTGGTCTTGTTGCCCTGGCAACCCTGGCTGGCTGCGCTAATGTATCAAAGCGACATTTCACGGTCGGTACGCCTTCTGATGATTACAGGGCGCGCCATCCCATAATCATATCAGAAAAAGAAAAGACAATGGACATCCCCGTTGCGGCGGGTTCCTATGGATTGCCGAAATTGGAATCCAGCGCAATTGTCGGGTTTCTCGATCAATTCAAGAGATCAGCAAGTAAATCAATTAATGTTCTGGTTCCTTCTGGCTCGGAAAATGAAGGTGCGGCGAAAAAGGCAGCAAAGCAGATAGTTGGAACAATTCGAAAAAGCGGAATCAGCAGAAATCGAATTGTCCTGACTCCATACCAGGCTGGCAGCTATGGTTCGTCGGCACCGATCCGCCTTTCATATCTGGCTATTCAGGCCGGAGTGGATGGGTGTGGCCAGTGGCCTGCTGATCTTGCGGCAGGTAGCGAGAACCGGAATTATCAAAACTTTGGATGCGCCAGCCAGAAAAATCTGGCTGCAATTGTTGCCAACCCGTCAGATCTACTTGGCCCGCGCGGGCCTACTTCAATTGATGCCGAGCGTCGATTGAAAGTAATCGAGGCTTACAGAAATGCCCAAAACCCGGCAACGGTATACACAGTTGAATAGTGATGAATAAACATCTCTACCGAGTATGATGAGATTTGAATCCGGCATTGACCAGGAAATAAAATGACCGAATTGGCAGAACCACAGATGGAAGACACAAATGTGATGAATAGTGAAGGACAATCTGGTCCAGCGCCTCAAAAGGGTGAGCTTTCTCCAATTCGCCCCATACCCCGGGTCTCGATTCAGGCGTTTTGCGAAACAGCGCCTGTTGCAAGTTCCATTGAACATACCGGGCAGGACAGGCGTATGGCAAAAGCCCATTTGAAAGTCCATATGGGCGGGATTCCTGCTGCTGCAGAATTCTATAGTCAGGCACCAACACCTAACCTTGTGTTAGTGGAATCGCTTCTTGGTGGAGATGAACTGGTAAATGATCTCGAACGGCTGGCTGATGTATGTGATCCAGGTTCAAAGGTTGTTGTAATAGGCCACCACAATGACGTTCAGCTTTATCGCGAATTGATTAGTCGGGGAGTATCGGAATATCTGATTGCGCCTGCAACAATGGCTGACATCATGAAAGTGGTATCAGAACTCTTTGTTAATCCTGAGGCTGAGCCGCTTGGTCAAACTTTGGCGTTTATTGGTGCCAAGGGCGGGGTAGGTTCATCAACGATTGCCCATAATGTGGCTTGGGCAATTTCCACCGAATTTGCGACAGATGCGGTAATTGCCGACATGGACCTCGCATTTGGGACGGCCAATATAAATTTTGATCAGGACCCGGCCCAGGGAATAGCCGAGGCTGTTTTTTCTGCTGATCGGATCGATGATACGTTTCTAGATCGTTTGCTGGCTAAATGTGCTGACCACCTAAGTCTTTTGGCTGCGCCATCGATGCTGGATCGAACCTATGATTTTGGAGAATCCGATTTTAACCAGCTGATAGAGGTAGCCCAGAGAAACATCCCATGCATTGTTCTTGATGTTCCCCATATGTGGACCGGCTGGACCAGGAAGGTTCTCTCAACCGCTGATCAGGTGATAATTACAGCTACGCCGGATTTGGCAAATCTCAGGAATTGCAAGAATATAATCGACACGTTGAAAGAATTGCGGCCGAATGACAGCTCTCCACACGTTGTATTGAACCAGATAAATATGCCCAAACGGCCTGAAATCAGTGTTAATGATTTTGTCAGCCCCCTGGACATTGACCCTGTTGCCACAATCCCGTTTGACGCAGCTCTGTTTGGCACAGCGGCCAACAACGGTCAGATGATCGTTGAAGCTGACGCCAAGCACGATACAGCCATGGAAATTTCAACCATTGCTCAGGTATTAACCGGGAGAACGGATTCAAAAACGAAAAAAGGTGAAGGCAGTTTATCCCTGTTCACAAGATTATTGGGGAAAAAGTAACCATTTGTTTTGTCAAAGGCGGGTAATGTCTGGTTCGACCCTGGTATTGGAGTAAAAATTAAATGTTTGGCAAACGGGGAAACAGCGGCGAAAAAAAGGGATTCAGTGTTCCGCTCGAATTGTCAAAAGACATAGAGAACACAATTTCGGAAGTTGCCCCCCCGGCTGATTTGCCTTCTGTGGATCATCTCGACATGTCGCCTGATTCTGAGGCTGGTAACACGATTGCATCTGATTCCACGGTGCCATTGGCAAGCAGCGAAGTTGCTCCAAAATCAAATCCGGCGGTCTCTGACATGGCCGGTTCGGCACCTGAGGCTCTCCAAAATCCGGTTTCAATGGCCAGCATGATGGAGCCTGAAGCCCCGGCAGAAGTGCGCGAGAAATCCGAAGACTATTACGATGTGAAAACCACAGTGTTTTCCGCATTGATTGATACAATCGACCTCTCCCAGCTTTCCAAGCTGGACAATGAAGGCGCCCGCGAAGAAATCCGTGATATCGTCAATGACATCATATCAATCAAGAACATCATCATGTCGATTGCGGAGCAGGAAGAACTGCTTACCGACATTTGCAATGATGTGTTGGGATATGGGCCGCTGGAACCGCTACTTGAGCGGGATGACATTGCCGACATCATGGTCAATGGGGCAGATGTTACCTACATTGAAGTTGAAGGCAAGATGGAGAAGACCAACGTCAAGTTTCGCGACAATGACCAGTTGATGAATATTTGCCAGCGCATCGTTAGTCAGGTCGGTCGAAGGGTTGATGATTCAAGTCCAATCTGTGACGCCCGCCTTGCTGATGGATCCCGCGTTAATGTCATCGCGCCGCCGCTTTCTCTCGATGGCCCTACTCTGACAATTCGAAAATTTAAAAAAGACAAACTTACACTGGACCAACTGGTCAGTTTTGGTGCCATATCACCAGAGGGTGCAGAGATACTGCAGATTATAGGCAGGGTGCGCTGCAATGTGGTAATATCCGGTGGTACCGGCTCGGGAAAAACCACACTTCTCAATTGTTTGACCAATTACATCGATGAAGATGAGCGGGTGATCACCTGCGAAGACTCCGCTGAACTTCAACTGCAGCAACCTCACGTGGTGCGTCTTGAAACCCGTCCGCCCAATCTTGAGGGTGAAGGCCAGATCACAATGACCGAATTGGTCAAAAACTGTCTTCGGATGAGACCGGAACGAATTATTGTTGGCGAGGTTCGTGGACCAGAGGTTTTTGACCTGCTTCAGGCAATGAATACAGGTCACGACGGCTCTATGGGAACTATTCACGCCAATACACCGCGAGAATGCCTGAATCGCATGGAATCGATGATCGCAATGGGTGGCTTCACACTGCCCGCCAAAACAGTTCGGGAAATTATCGTCGGTTCGGTAGATGTGATTATTCAAGCAGCCCGATTGCGCGATGGTTCACGTCGAATAACCCACATAACAGAAGTTATGGGTCTCGAGGGTGACGTCATTACCACCCAGGATGTTTTCGTTTACAAAATGACTGGCGAAGATGCCCATGGAAAGTTAACCGGCGTTCATATGTCAACAGGTGTGGCGCGCCCTAAGTTTTGGGAACGGGCGAAGTATTTCAACGAGGAGCTGCGATTGGCTGCCGCTCTTGACCGGGCAGAATTGGCACGCGTCCAATATGGGGATGATGACTAGAATGTTTGGATTGGAGCTGGAGATTATCGGACTTATTGTGTTTGTTGCGCTGAGCATAGGTGGTGTGGGTTACGCACTTATGTACAACAAGATCGAATCCGAGAATAAGACCAACCGGCGATTCAAATCAATCAAGAGCACTACTCGAACCAAGGCCGCAGTAAGCAAAAATATCCAACAAAAATCGGATGCCCGAGAACGAAGAAAAAACATTGAGGACACGCTGAAGTCGGTTGAGAAGCAGAAAAACCGTGACAAGTCGGCCACCAAACCATCGCTGGAAGTCAGAATTTCTCAGGCTGGCCTGAATATTACTGTTAGAAAATTTTATATCTACTCGATTGCGCTTGGAACTTTCGTGGCACTTGGAATCCTGGTTTCAGGGACGACACCAATTGCCGCTATTGCAGGATTTATAGTCTTTGGATTCGGCATTCCTCAATGGGTGATCAATTTCCTTCGTGGGCGAAGGATAAACAAGTTTCTGCTTGAGTTTCCCAACGCCGTGGACATCATCGTGCGTGGAGTAAAATCCGGACTGCCACTGAATGATTGTCTCAGAATCATTGCGCGCGAAGCACAAGAACCTGTTCGTTCGGAATTTATAAAAGTAGTAGAAGCACAGCAACTGGGGCTGTCGATTCCAGAAGCAGTTCAAAGACTGGCGGTAAATATTCCACTGTCTGAAACAAGTTTCTTTTCCATTGTCATTTCCATTCAGTCGCAGGCCGGCGGCAACCTTGCTGAAGCTTTGGGAAACCTGTCCAAAGTCTTGCGAGATAGAAAAAGCATGAAAAGTAAAATTCAGGCGATGTCTATGGAGGCAAAAGCATCTGGTGTGATCATTGGCGCTTTGCCGATCATTGTCGGCGGGTTGGTCTATTTGACAAGCCCTGGTTATTTGATGCCGCTTTTTACCGAAGAAACCGGACAAATTACAATGGCTGTCAGTGCTTTGTGGATGGGCGTTGGAATTTTCATAATGAAACAAATGATCAACTTTGACTTCTAACTGGGCGATTAACCTATGTTCTCCATCGGCTTGGACGCACTCGATACAACCACATTGCTGATTGCCGGCGCGTCAGCAATTGCAGTATTTGCAACAATAATTTCATTGACTTTGCCTTATCTCGGGAAAGATGAATTGGCTGTGCGTATGAAATCAGTTGCGCTTGAACGTGATCAGATTCGCGCTCGGGAACGTGCCCGTCTGGTTGCCGAGAAAAATAACCGGGGTCAAAAGGTTACCAAAACCGAACCGAAAGCTTACGTGAAGAATTTGGTTAACAAGTTAAACTTGAAAACCGCGTTAGCCGATGAAAACACGATGATGCAACTGAATCAAGCCGGCTTGCGGGGGCAAAACCCGTTGTTTATTTTTCTTTTTCTCAGGTTTGTTTTGCCAATCCTGTTCTTTATTGCAGGTGCATTTTACATGTTTGTGCTCGGCAATCCGGAGCACGGAACAACAACAAAAATCACCGTGGCACTGTTTGCTGCATATGCCGGGTTTTATGCACCGATCATATTCGTTAAAAACCAGCTGAAAAACCGCCAGCAATCAGTTCAGCGAGCCTGGCCCGACGCGCTGGATCTAACGTTGATTTGCGTGAAATCCGGTATGTCGATCGAAGCTGCTTTCAGACGGGTATCAACAGAAATTGGCAAACAGTCGATTCCGCTGGCCGAAGAACTGGTGCTAACGACTGCTGAACTGTCATTTCTCCCGGACAGAAGAGTGGCATATGAGAATTTTGCCAAACGCACCGGAATGGAAACCATCAAGAATGTTATGACGGCTCTTGTTCAGGCGGAACGCTATGGTACTCCGCTTGGTACTGCTTTGCGTGTGTTATCAGCAGAAAACAGGGAAATTCGGATGATGGCGGCGGAGACCAAAGCCGCAGCATTGCCACCAAAACTGACTGTGCCAATGATCCTGTTCTTCCTGCCTGTGTTATTTGCAGTTGTTCTGACCCCGGCCATTATGCAGGCATCGGCATCGGGGTATTAAGAAGGCCGCGCCCCTGGCAATCGGTGAACCGTGGAAATTCATTCTACAACGCAATAACCCCGGAAAATCCGGGGTTATAATATTCGACTGGAGATCAGAATATTGCGGGAGAATAGAGCCTCTCCAGGCTTTTTGAATTTTATCGGGAATAGGGTGAACGGCAAATCCGTTCGTTTCCGTTATAGGAAATCCAGGTATTGCTGCGTGGTTCGTAACTTCTATAGCGATCAAGACACCAGGATATGTGGGCGCTGCGATAATTGCGGCGAGGCTGGTAAACCGGCCGCTCATCATAATATTCATCATCATATCGATTGCGATTAGCAGCACCGGCAATTGCGGCGCCTACAACAAGCCCGCCGACAATTCCAAGAGCAATATCGCGGTCTCGCCTGCCGGCGTCGGCAGAATAAGTGCTGGCAATAAGTGTGGTCAAGGCGATGGCCGTGGCAACTGAATTCTTGATAATCGACATTTGTTAAAACTCCCTCATTCGATCACTGCTTGGGTGAAACCTCTGTTTGATAAATGAGAAATAGGGATGGTGAACAATTGTGCACGTGCAAAATCGCACATTGGACAAATGTCAGCCCGAAAGCACAGTGGTTTTCCGTGAATCTAGAATCGGAAGTTGCGTCTGGATCTAGTTGGTAAATTTTGTCGGTTTTTTTGATTTGTCCTTAAGCTGGCTCCAGGCATTCTGCTCTGACAGTATTTTTCGAAGATAGTCGATATTGGCCTGGGCCTGAGCGGGTGGCAATTCACCGGCAGCTATTTTTTCTGCCTCGCCAAACCGGCCTTGCAGTCCAATAACAAGCGCAAGATTTTGTCTGACCCTGCTGTTGGCTCGGGGTGCACGAATCGCATCTCTCAAGTGAATTTCCGCCGTTCTCAAATCACCTGTCAGCAGATATGACATTCCCAGATTGGATAAAACCGCTGGTTCTGAAGGGGCGAGATCAAGAGCTTTTCGATAAAGAATTCGTGCCTGCTTCGATTCACCCAACTGATCCAGAATTGCGCCCTGCGCAGACAGCAATCGCCAGTCCGGATCGTCGGGAGTGTAAGCGCGCTGGATAACAGTGAGTGCTTTTTTAAGATTCCCGGCACCGGCCAGAGCTTTACCGTAGGCTGACAAAACCGAACGGTCATCTGGATTTGCAATAACGATCTGCTGCATAACCGCCAATGCCTGTTCATTGCGCCCGGTCATGCGAAGGACCTGCGCGAAATTCATGCCTATGGTTTTGTCTTTTGGCGATTTTCTGTAAGCTTTGGCCCAGTAATCTCTCGATTGGTTCAGTTCCGGTACAGTCATGGCTGCCAGCGGCTTGGTTGACGAACGGGAAATAGACCCGGTCGTAATTCGCTTTGACGCACAACCTGCAATAGTCAGTCCCGCCAACAGGCAAACGGCTGTAAGGAATCCTCGATTGTATCTGGCTGGATTTTGGGTTGACGAACCGATCATGAAATACTCCCGGCGATTAGCTGCTGTGTTTATCAATATTCTGTTAACCCTAATGCTTTGTTAATATGAACAACTTGCTAACATCGAATTTTACAATTGGAGATCACAATGGTTGCTGGATTGTCTAACAAGAGAAATCCGGGTTCCGTTCCGGTATGGTTGTTGCAACCTGTGGAACTTGAAGAACCGCCCGTGTCGTTCCCGAAACAGTTTTCAAACTGGATCAAATCAACAGGGTTCACTGCTAAATCCGGTGAAATTTCGATGATCGCAAATGATGATGGAGAATTATCGGGTGTGCTGTTGGGGTTGGGGGCGAGTTCAACCAATCCGGCTAGCCATGGCATTGCCGCCAGAAAAGCCATGACAATTGGCGCTTTGGCGCGTGTTCTTCCCACAGGAAGCTATCATATCGAAAATGGTTCGGAGCTACATGATCTAACGGCATTGGGCTGGTTGTTGGGTGGGTACAAATTCAAGCAATACTTGCGCGCAAACAGCAATTCATCCAGCTTTTCGCCGGTTCTGGTGCTTCCAGAGAATGTCAGACTATCAAAAATAGAGCGAATTTTTGAAGGCGTGAAGCTCGCTCGCGATCTTGTTAATATCCCGGCCAATGAGCTGGGGCCTGAAGAAATCCAGCACCAGTTTTATGAACTGGCCCATCAATTCGGAGCCGGTGTTGAGGTGATAAATGGTGATGAACTTATCGCGGAAGATTTCCCGATGATCCATGCGGTCGGCCGTGCCAGTTCACAAGCCCCAAGATTGCTCGACATGAAGTGGGGCAGGTCAGGTGATGCCAAACTCACTCTTGTCGGAAAAGGAGTAAGTTTTGATACCGGTGGCCTGAATATCAAACCCGGGTCATCAATGGCATTGATGAAAAAGGACATGGGTGGCGCTGCCAACGTTATGGGCCTTGCCTCAATGATAATGTCTGCCAAATTACCGGTTCAGTTGCGCGTGCTTGTTCCTGCTGTTGAAAACTCCATTGCCGGCAATGCATTCCGTCCGGGGGATATTTTGCCATCAAGAAAAGGACTTTCTGTCGAAATTGGCAATACCGATGCGGAGGGCCGGCTGATTCTTGCAGACGCGTTGATGTATGCAGATGAGGAAGCTCCTGAAATGCTCATTGATATGGCGACCCTAACCGGAGCGGCACGGGTGGCACTTGGACCTGAGCTGGCACCGTTTTATACCAATGATGAAATGTTTGCGTCGTCTCTGCACGAGGCAGGGTTGAGATTGAACGATCCGCTGTGGCGAATGCCGCTATGGGATCCCTATGCCAAAATGCTTTCATCGAGAATTGCAGATATAAATCATATCAGTACGGGTGGTTTTGCCGGGTCAATAACTGCGGCACTTTTTCTGAGCCGATTTGTCGAAAAAGCTTCAAGCTGGACTCATTTCGATATTTTTGCCTGGGTTCCCACCGAAAAACCGTGGGCTCCGGTTGGCGGAGAGGCGCAGGCTATTCGTGCATTGTTTGAAGTGATTTCAACCCGGTACCCGGCAAAATATTGAATACAATTTCCCAATAATTTCCCAATAATTTGCCAATCTGCATCAAGATTTGCTTTAATTGATACGGTTGCGAAACAAATCGGCAGCTATTGGGGGTAAATAAGTTGATCGAGTTACGACATACGCAGGCATTGCAATTGTGGCATGATGTTTCGCTGGCGATGGTGCACGACAATTCACACGATTTGACGGTCAGACAAATGACCATACTGCTAAGCATATATCTTGAGCCGCCGCCGCATACGGTTCGCGGTCTTGCAGCAAAATTGCGGGTAACCAAACCAGTCATTACCAGAGCGTTGGACACCATGGGTATCAAAGGTCTTGTCAGTCGGCGCAGGGATGAACGCGATCGGCGTAATGTTGTTATTCAGAAAACCCTCGAAGGTTCGCTGTATCTTGAAAAAATTGGTGATCTGATAATTGAAATGGCCAGGGAGCTCCCCAGATGAGCCCGCTTGATCATCGTTTGCATGCCTATCGGGGCGATCTTGCTGACATACGGCTCAAAAATCAGGTTAACGCGAGAATATTTGTGGAGGGAAGGCCTGCGCAAATTGCTGTTCATTTTGCCGATATGCTTGAAGAGCCAAGAGAGGGGTCGGCTTTGATGCGGCAGGCAATATTTGGCGAGGCGGTTGTCGTATATGAGGAAAATGACGGATATGCCTGGATACAACGCGAATGGGACGGTTATGTCGGATATATCAAGACTGGTGCACTAGGTGAGGTTGCCGCTACACAATCCCACCGGGTTTGTGTGCCCAGAACATTTCTCTATCCGGGTGCAGATCTAAAGCTGCCAAGGTCAGGATACCTGTCACTTGGCTCACTCGTAAGCGTTGTTGGTCAAAGGGAAACCCGAGGAATTGAATATGCCGAGTTGTCAGACGGCAGGTACATGATTGCCAAGCATTTACGCCTTGTCGAAGACTTGGAAGCAGATTTTGTAACTGTGGCTGGCACACTCCTCCACACGCCCTATTTATGGGGAGGAAATACCGGTTTTGGGCTTGATTGTGCCGGGTTGTTACAACTTTCAATGATGATGAGCGGAAGGCCGGTTCCGGCAGATTCAGACCTTCAGGCCAGTTCAGTTGGATCGATTGTTGACACGTCCAACGGCCAGTTTGACAACCTTCGCCGCGGCGATCTTGTTTTTTGGCGGGGGCATGTGGGAATCATGGAAAATGAAACCATGTTGCTTCACTCCAGCGGACACACAATGAATGTCGCACGTGAACCGCTACATCAGGCGATCGAGCGCATTGCCTACCTTTATGAAATGCCGACAATCGTGAGGCGCCCATAATATGGAAAAGAAAAAATCCAGGCCGCGACCTGGATTTGTGTTCGCCAACCCTCGAAAGTTCTGCCAGACTGTTTCCATATCAACGAGATACAGTCTGGTTTGATTGAGAACTTACCCGATCATTGAACGCTGGAGCTGTATGGCATGCTGCTCCCGTTCAAGGTTGATGGCTTCGCGAGCTTTTCCGCCGTCCCGCTCATCTAGCATTTCGGCTTTGTTTAAATCTTCCTCGGCCTCAGACAGACTGATTTCAGCTGCTGCCATCTGGTCTTTCAACTCAGCAATGGAACCATGAAGATTTTCGCGACGTTGTCGCGCGGCTTTGGCAAATGTTGGATAAGCAAAGTGCTCGGCATCACTGATGCCCGCCTTCTTTTCTTCAAATGCAATTTGGGAATCAAGATCGGCACTCATTCGGTCAAATTCCAGAATCATGGTTTCGATCTGGGTTAACTGACGGCGCTTTTCTTCCACTTGGAAACGCTTCAATCGAAGCAAGCCTTCACGCGACTTCATTACTCAATACTCCCGCAAACAGCGTGATACTCAAATACAGTGTTCAGCATCCACCATATTTATTAAGATTGTCACAATTTCACCGAAATTGTTAAAAATCGAAGCATTTTGATTCTTGAGCCGGTGATTATTTGTCGGCGTATGGTGAGGAATTTCGAAATAGTAACATTTCGTTTACCTGTTAAGTTAATCATACGGTAACGGTCTGGTTTTCTTCCCGATTGGGAATTTGAACAGATTGTGATTCTTCGGTGAGTCTTTGGAGTCGCTTAGAGAGGTTTGTTAATGTTTTTTATAAGCTCTTTGCGCGCCGATTCATCATAAAGAATCAATTAGATGAGTGAGCAGGCTAAAATAAAATATTAGGACTTGCGTTAAGGAATTATATTTTGTTAACCATTAAGTGGCAGCTTGTAAAAATGAACAATGAATGGATGTCGACGTTCTGTGGAACCTGGCATATTTGCCGGCACCGGGCGCAGAAAAGGGGAAGAACATGCGAGTATTGCTGATTGAAGATGACAGCGCTACCGCTCAAAGTATTGAGTTGATGCTAAAGTCAGAGAGCTTCAATGTTTATACGACTGACCTGGGCGAAGAAGGTGTCGATCTTGGCAAATTGTATGACTATGACATTATATTGCTGGACCTCAATTTGCCGGATATGTCCGGTTATGAAGTTTTGCGCACATTGCGCCTGTCCAAGATTAAAACACCAATTCTGATCCTTTCCGGGTTGGCAGGTATTGAAGACAAAGTGCGCGGACTGGGTTTTGGTGCCGACGATTATATGACCAAGCCATTCCACAAAGATGAACTTGTGGCACGTATCCATGCTATTGTCCGCCGTTCCAAGGGGCATGCGGAATCCGTCATTCATACGGGAGATCTCAAGGTCAACCTTGATGCCAAAACGGTGGAAGTTAACGGCCAGCGGGTACATCTGACAGGCAAAGAATATCAGATGCTGGAATTGTTGTCTTTGCGCAAGGGCACGACCCTGACCAAAGAAATGTTCCTCAATCACCTGTATGGCGGAATGGACGAGCCGGAACTGAAAATTATCGACGTCTTTATCTGCAAACTTCGTAAAAAGCTGGCATCTGCAACCGGAGGCCGCAACTATATCGAAACCGTCTGGGGGCGTGGTTATGTGCTGCGCGAACCGGAAGAAAACGAGATGCTGCAAAGCGCCTGATTAATCAATCGGGCTGTGCCTTTGCATACTCAATATCATTAAACCCGCCAGATTGGCGGGTTTTTTTGTGTGCTTTGGTTTATTGAAATTTGAAACCGGTTTGCAATTGGCGGGATTCAGGCTGCCTTGTCGATAGAATTGACACCGATTTCACTTAATTTTTTTGTCAGGGATTGTTTGTCAAAAGGCTTCATAAAAAAATGTGTGGCTCCGGCACGCTTTGCTTTGGCCATAGCTGGAACATCCATTTTATGGGTGCAATAGACAAGAGATGTATCGGAACAATGCTCACCGAATAGTCGCTTGAATTCGATGATAAATTCCAGCCCGTCCATACCAGGCATTATCCAGTCAATAACGATCACATCCGGCATGTTCAGACGACAAATCTGAAGTGCCTCGTGGCCATCTGCGGCATCAACCACCCGGCAGCCGTGGTCTTCAATTATCCGGCGGGCAACCTTACGAATAACGCTGGAATCATCCAGTATCATACAGCTGACCATCATTTCCTCCGCTAACCTTTGGTCAGATATTATGGGGAGATGTTGAATAAACCCCTTAAATTCACGGTTAAGCATAAATAAAATAAATCCTTAAAATTGAAAATATGCATTATAATTCAGAAATTTAGGCTATGGGATTGCAGGTTTTAGGTTGCTGTGCATTATAACACTTAATAAATCTGGAGTTTTTCACTTGTCTGCAATCATTGATTTTCAAACCGACCCCACAAAATACCGACATTGGCGGGTGCACTATGATGGCGATATTGCCAGCCTATTCATGGATGTTGATGAAAACGGTGGCTTGTTCGAGGGGTATGAGCTGAAACTCAATTCCTATGATCTCGGAGTGGATATTGAACTGGCGGATATTGTTCAGCGCATGAGATTTGAGCACCCCGAGATTCGCGCGGTAATTTTGCAATCAGCAAAAGATCGTGTTTTTTGCGCCGGTGCCAACATCCGCATGCTGGCAGGCGCTGCTCATCCCCATAAGGTCAATTTTTGTAAGTTTACCAATGAGACCCGCAATACGTTTGAGGCCGCCGGGGCGGAATCTGATCAAAGTTATATTTGTGCAATCAGCGGCTCATGCGCCGGTGGCGGGTATGAACTGGCTCTCGCCTGCGATCACATAATTCTTGCCAATGACGGCTCATCCAGTGTTGCGCTGCCCGAGGTGCCGTTGCTGGCAGTGTTGCCGGGCACCGGCGGCCTTACCCGGATCACTGACAAAAGAAAAGTTCGCCGCGATCTTGCCGATGTTTTTTGTTCGCTCGAGGAAGGGGCTCGCGGCCAAAAGGCGCTCGATTGGAATCTGGTTGATGAAATTGTCGCTGCAACAAAACTGCAGGAAGTTGCTGTAACCAGAGCAAGGGAATTTGCCGCAAGGTCGAACAAGACTGTTACCGGTTCGGGAATAGAACTGACCCCCTTGCAACGTAAATTCAATCCAAGTGGAGACATCATTTACTCAACGGTAAAAGTTGAAACTGATCGTGGCTGCGGCAAGGCTGGAGTTACGATATTTGCCCCGACAGAAAAAGCTCCCGCTTCAGTAGAAGAATTGGTTGCGGAAGGTGCTGCCAGCTGGATTCTGCGTTGTGCTCGTGAACTTGATGACGCGCTCTTGCATCTGCGGTTTAATGAGCTGGAGCTTGGTGTTGTTACTTTTTCGACCAGTGGCGATCCGCAAGCCGTACTTGCTCATGAACAGATTTTGTTCAACAATCGCAATCACTGGCTGGCCAATGA
>JALTNS010000022.1 GCA_027000565.1 Rhizobiaceae bacterium
ATCCAGACACTTACCCTTCATAACATCCTTGGCTTCATAAACATTAAGCCTTTTAAGTGCCGTGTCAAAATCCTGTGTATAGGTATGTGTATACACATACTCTTTTTCATACCACTGTGTAAGGGAAGTACTATCCTTAAATGGAAGGTCAGTCTGCCGTACAATGCCACAGGCAACACAGGTTACCACAGGTATACCTTCAATCTCCTGTCTCACACTCCCTATCTCCCCACATATACACCTTTCCATTACAACACATCCTCCAGTCTTACTTTTGGAAACTCATCTATTGCACTGTCTGGGTTTACATTCAATATCTCAATACCCAACCTTTCTGCATCAGCCTTTATATAAGCAAAACTTGTCTTGTGTCTCTTAAAAGGTGGCTCCACATGAGGGTCATGTCCACCATGCCAGTGCGTTGCATTACCATCCTTCTGCATATCAAACCCAAGAAGCAATATCCTCTTTGCCCCAAAGTGGTAAGCAAGGTTTATAGCACTTGCCCCACTGTTACCATTCCAGCTTACATGTCCTTCTTTCGTAGTTATTCCAAACCTCTTGCTATCCCTTGCAAGGTATTTAAGTCGTGCTTCTCTCCTTGGCTCTGGCTTTTCAAACCGTATATTACAAGTAGCCTTAATTCCCTTAAACCGTATCAGTCCAAGCCTGTGTACCAAGTACCAGCTATTGTCTCCAAACCAGCACACATCTACCCAATCTCCAAGCATATAGGCATTGTTTACTGCTATGATATGTTTATTGTAGATAGGAGAAAGATAAGGGGAGTAGGCAGTAACGGGTTTCCTACCCTGTCTTACTTCTCGTACCAGTTCCTCTGGCACCCCGAACTGCCTTGGTAAACTGGGTCCGCCACCCAGTATCCAACACTCCCCATCCTTCCATATCTTCGGCGGTATCCAAGCCACCGTCTACTCCTCCTCAAGTGCCTTAAGCACCTCTTCAGCCTCCTCCTTGGTAAGGGGTTTGTCATTCATTACCTTACCAGAAGGACTTACTATGTTATACTGTCCCTCTTCTCCTTCCACCTCTACCATACTGTATCCCTTTTCCTCTTCTGCCTCTGGTTCTGGCTTCTCTGGTGCAATGTCTGGAGAAGGAGGTGCAGTCCTTCTAACAATAGGCTGTTCCTGCTCGGTAGGCTCCACCTCAACTACAAGGTCCTTGAAGGCTTCGGGTATCTGGCTCTCCTCTGCCACAAACTCTTGGTTAGGTTTGATTATCCTACCACTGCGGAGCCTAAAACTACCACCACCTATCTTTCTCCATCTCTTTTTTGCCAAGCTCAATCGCCTCCTTTCTCACAAAGGACAGGGAAGGTAAGGCTGCATGATTACAGCCCCCTATCCTCTGCTATGTTATGCAAGGTGCACTATCCCTGTCTTATTGTTCTGGTCGCTTCTTATCTGGGGCACCTGTATGGTCATAACCTTGTACTTGGTTATGAAGTTCCCCTCGGTCTTCCACTGTACATTCTGGAGACCCATGCCCCTGACAAGCCTTACCACATCGCTTGTCATCTGTACCAGAAGCACATTGTTTGCAGGGAGTTTGTCTATGACCTTGACGCCCTTGATGCCGCTTATCTTCAGTATCCTCTCCCTTATCGTGGTTCCGGGTGTAGTGCTGTCATAGTCCTCATCCAGCACGGTCTCATAGGCTGTGGGGACATACAGCATCCAGGGTCCATAGTGGTAGGCGTTTATGCTTGCCTGTTTCATGTTAAGGACATCCTGGATTATCTGTGCCCCTGTCTTACTGCTTGCATCCCAGTTGGTGGAGAGGGTTACTGTGTTGCGATTCGGGTGGTTGAGATAGCTATAGATTGTGCCTCCACCAAAGGTGTAAGTGGTGTTGGTGAAGAGCATTTCTTCCAGCTTCTCCTGCACCTTCCTTGCAGCCCTCTCTGCAAGTGTGGTGTCAAGTGGGTTGCCCAGTCTCCTGCTTGCCTCCAGCACCCTTGCATTTATCTCGTAGTCTGCATGGATGATGGGGATTGGCAGGTAGTTGGTTCCGTAGTTTACCCTGTC
>JALTNS010000023.1 GCA_027000565.1 Rhizobiaceae bacterium
GTGGTGGGTTTTTCCAGCACGGCCACAAAGTCTACAATGGAGACGGTGGGCGTCGGCACGCGCAGGGCCATGCCATCGAAGCGGCCCTTCAGCTTGGGCAACACCAGACCCACGGCTCGCGCCGCGCCGGTGGTGGTGGGAATGATGTTCAGACCGGCCGCGCGCGCGCGTCGCAAGTCTTTGTGCACCAGGTCGAGAATGCGTTGATCGTTGGTGTAGGAGTGGATGGTGGTCATCAGACCTTTGACAATGCCGAAGTTGTCGTCCACCACTTTCGCGGCCGGGGCCAGACAATTGGTGGTGCAGGAGGCGTTGGAGATGACATGATGTTGTTCGGGGTCGTAATCATCGCCGTTCACGCCCAGCACGATGGTCACGTCCGGGTTGGGCGAGGGGGCCGAGATGATCACCTTTTTGGCGCCGGCCTCGAGATGCGCGGCAGCCTGCTCGCGCTTGCGGAAAATGCCTGTGGATTCCACCACAACATCCACGCCCAAATCGCCCCAGGGTAAATCCGCGGGGTTGCGCTCGGCGAAAACCTTGATCACCTCGCCATTGACCACAATGTCGCCCTCGTCGTCCACCCGAATATCCGCGTCGTAAATGCCATAAGTGGAATCGTATTTCAAAAGATGTGCGTTCGTTTCGGGCGCGACCAGATCGTTCACGGCCACGACCTCGATCACGCCGTCGTAATTTTCTTCGATGGCTTTGAAAACCTGTCGGCCAATGCGGCCAAAACCATTGATGCCAACGCGTAGCGCCATGATGAGACTCCTTTTGGGGATTTGTGATTCGGTAGAGAATGGAGATGGTTTGGGTATTCGTTGATGTGTTCTATGACAAATGGTGGATGTCCTGAAAAAAGCCTACCACAAAGAAACACAAAGAGCACAAAGGAGTGGAAAGTAGGGATTTCGAGCCATTTCCTGCGTGAACTCCTTGCTTATTCTTTGTGTCCTTCGTGACCTTTGTGGTGGGAGAACTTTTTTCAGTGAAGCCAATGGTGCGTATTACGCGTTGCGCATTGCGTAGATGGACGAAAGCGAAGCCGATTTCAGCGGGATAATCTACGGAATGCGCACGACGCAATACACTTTGTTGACCTGTGATTTATCGAACTCATTACATACAAGTTGACCAACCCCAAGTATGCCACAAATGCCGTTTTTTCGCATGATCCGCGCGCCCAAATGAGAGACCCATCCTCCAAGTTGGTCTACCTTGGTCTACGTTGGTCGGCCTAAGCAATAGCTCGCAGGTGGCAGGTGACGGGTTCACTTGCCACTTGCCGCGTCCGTATCCGCGGGCAACGGCCCGCGTCACCTGCGCCTATCGATGGATGACAACCGGGGTTCCGCGCGGCGCCCAGTTGTAAAGAAAACGCGCGGCTTTGTTGGTCGCGTTGACGCAGCCATGACTCATGGGACGTCCGAAGTTGTTATGCCAGTATGTGCCGTGAATCGCGTAATCTCCAACAAAATACATCACCCATTGCACATTGGGCAAGCGATAGCCCGGCCCCGACATGGTCTGGCGACGAATCTTGAGGCGAACCCGATAGCGCCCCACCGGCGTGGGCGTGCGAGGCAAACCCGAAGTGATGCGCGTGCGCAAAACCACCTTGTTTCCCTGATGCGCGTACAGCATTTGTCGCGAAAGATCCACCTCGATCCATTTCTTGCCATTGCCCGCGACAGGCTGCTGGTTGGCGGCGGGGCTTTTGTTTTTCGAGCCTTGCTTGCGTCCGCGCTTGGGGATGATCAGCCGTTGTCCCACATAAATGCGATTGCGATTGCGGATCCGGTTGACGCGAACCAGATCTCGCACCGAAACCCCATATCGCGCGGCGATGCCGGACAACGTCTCCCCGCGCTTCACGATATGAATCTTGCCTCCCCTTTTCGCGGGCGCTGCATGAGCTATGCCGGGCGTCATCATGAACGTCACAGCGAGGATGAACGCCAAAGCCATGAATGTTCGCTTCGTCATGATGGACCTCGCATGAAGAAAATATGTATGAATTGAACGACGTCGCCACAATAAATG
>JALTNS010000024.1:0-1635 GCA_027000565.1 Rhizobiaceae bacterium
AACAAAATCTGCTTGATATTATTGCCGACCTTAATAGTGACCCGGCAATTCACGGCATATTGGTGCAATTGCCACTGCCGGACCATATTGATGAAGGCCGGGTAATTCAGGCAATTAACCCGGACAAGGATGTGGATGGATTTCACTATATCAATGTTGGCAAACTGACCTGCGGTGAACTGGGCACGGCCTTTGTGCCCTGCACCCCATCGGGTTCGATGATCTTGTTGCAGCGGGCGCTGGGGCGCGATATTTCCGGTAAAAATGCTGTGGTGGTCGGGCGTTCAAACATTGTTGGCAAACCGGTGGCAGCGCTGTTGCTGGCTGCAAACTGCACCGTTACGATTGCCCATTCGCGCACTGTTGACTTACCGCAATTATGCCGAACTGCCGATATTCTGGTAGCAGCCGTAGGGCGTCCTGAGATGATCAAGGGAGACTGGATTAAACCCGGTGCAACGGTCATTGATGTCGGAGTTAACCGTATTCCGGCACCTGAACGCGGTGATAAAAAAACCAGGCTTGTCGGAGATGTTGCTTACGATGAGGCTGTTGAGCATGCCGCCCATATTACCCCGGTTCCAGGTGGAGTCGGGCCAATGACGATCGCTCTATTGATGGCCAACACGGTATCAGCCGCCTATCGAAGCGCTGGACTGACGGCACCGGTATTTTAGTTTAATTCAGGCGGCGTCCTGGGCGGGCAATTCTGTCAACAGCGCATATATTGCCGTTGGATCAGCAATATCTCTGATTTCACCAACAAGTTTCTTGTCGCGCAGAACCCGAGCCACGCGCGACAAGGCCTTTAAGTGATCTGCACCGGCATTTTCCGGAGCCAGCAGCAAAAACACGATGTCGACAGGTTGATCATCAACCGCATCAAATTCGATCGGTTTTCGCAGGCGGGCAAAGACGGCGACTATCTGATTTAGCTCGCTCAATTTTCCGTGGGGAATGGCTATGCCATTGCCAATGCCGGTTGAACCCAGCCGTTCGCGCTTGAGCAACACATCAAAAATCTTGCGAGTGTCAATCCCGGTTTTTTTTGCAGCCTGATCTGCTAGAATTTGTAACAATTGTTTTTTGGAACTCGGGTTTTCATTGCCCAAAACCTGGTCAACTTCCAAGAGTTCCTCGATACCAAATGCCATGTCAGTTCGCCCCACAAGATAATGTGCGAAATTGCTTTGCCCTATCAAGCACCAGCGTTTGCCGATGCCGGGTCTATCCAGCCGATATTACCGTCCTCGCGGCGGTAGACCAGATTAAGGTTGCCATTTCCGGCATTTTTGAACAGATGCACCGGCCCGTCCATCAAATCGAGTTGCATAACCGCCATCGCCACTGTTTGGGTGCGAATGGAAGTTGACGTTTCAGCAATGATCACGGGATTGAAATCTGTCGGAATTTCTTCGTCTTCTTCAGGCGATTCCATTACCGTATAGGCGGCATCCTGTGGAAATTCAGCTTTTGAATGGTGATCCTTCAACCGTCGTTTATAACGGCGCAAACGCTTTTCAATGCGTTCAGCAGCAGCAACAAAGCTTGCGGTTGCATCCATTTCATGGCCAGTTGCCTGCAGCATCATGCCGGTATCAAGATTGATCAGACATTCAGTACGAAAACCACCAC
>JALTNS010000024.1:1645-8332 GCA_027000565.1 Rhizobiaceae bacterium
CACCGGTTTTTTCAACCGTCACGTGACCACTAAACCCGCCGTCGAAATATTTTGCAACGGCATCGCTTATTCGATCGTTGATGCGCCCGCGCAGAGAATCGCCAATATCCATGTGCAGTCCGGTGATGCGAAAGCTCATCAGTGCTAAACCCCTATGTTAAAAATTACAGCCTATCCTAGCCCCATTCGGGGTGCGGAAGAAGCTTTTTTGGATATTAATTTGGAAGCTGTTGATATCATCGTCCTGACCATTTCAAAGCAGGATACCTGGACCACTCAACAGACCTCGGCCTTTTATTTAGGGCTTGTAATATTGTCAAGCAATCAATTGGCACGATTATTTTATCGCCGCCAGCGCCTTTTTTTCCCGTCTCCGCTGTACAGAAGAAGGTATATGCATGGCTTCGCGATATTTTGCGACAGTTCGCCGCGCAATGTCGATACCATCGCGCTTCAGGGCAGCAACAATCTTGTCATCTGATAAAACCTTTTTCGGGCTTTCGTCATCGATCATCTGTCTGATTTTATGACGTACTGATTCTGCGGAATGAGCATCGCTGTCACCGGTTGCCTGAATGGCGGTGGTAAAAAAATATTTCAGTTCAAATATTCCGCGTCCGGTCAGCATGTATTTATTGGATGTGACCCGGCTGACGGTTGATTCGTGCATGCCGATGGCATCCGCGACAGCTTTCAAGTTCAGGGGTTTGAGATGGTGTACCCCATGGACAAGAAAAGCATCCTGCTGGCGGACGATCTCCGTGGTCACCTTGAGAATGGTTTGCGCCCGCTGATCAAGGCTATTATGTAACCAGTTGGCGGACTGCAGGCAGTCATTGAGGAATTCGATTTCCTTCTTGTCCGTAGTGGTGCCGGAAATCCGGGAGAAATAACTTTGATTGACCAAAATTCGCGGCAGGGTTTCGTTGTTAAGTTCAATTTGCCATCCGCCGTCACTGGCGGCAGAAACAATGACATCCGGCACCACCGGGCGCATCGGAGTATCTTCAAACATGGTACCCGGTTTGGGATCCAGCGCCTGAATTTCCTGCATCATATCAATGAGATCATCGCGGTTAACACCACAAATTTTTACCAGAGTCACAAAATCGCGTTTGGCCAAAAGCTCCAGATTATCAACCAGTGCATCCATTGCCGGATCAAGCCGGTTTTTTTCCCGCAACTGAATTTTCAGGCATTCAGGTAAATCGCGCGCGCAAACCCCCGCCGGCTCAAAGGTCTGTAACCGGAATAATGTTTTTTCGATTTGCTGTACAGAAGTGTTCAGCCGCGTTGCAATTTTCTGCAAATCAACCCGCACGTAACCGCTTTCATCCACATGATCGAGCAGTTCATGGGCAATGGTGGCCGAACCTATGTCCATACCGGTAAGCGCAAGTTGACCGGCCAGATGGTCACGCAAGGTGGTTTTTTCCGCCACAAATGCTTCCAGATCATAACCTTCACCCGGGGCTGAAGTGTTGCCTGGCAGTTGCGACCACGGGTCGCTTTGAGAGGGCAAATCCTGCTTTTGACCGGTTACAGGTGGTGTTTCGTGATCGTCGGGAAATACGTTTTCCAGGCTTGTATCCAGTTTGGCAGAAATTGAGTCCGCACTGATTTCAAGGTTGGCCTGCATCCATTCGGGCTGTTCGGTATCGTTGTTGTTCTTTGCCGATTCAGAATAATTGCCAGTGTATTCAGGATCTTCATAATTTTCGCCGCGCTTTTCCCGCACGGCAGGTGCATCGCCCTCCAGTCGTTCGATCAGAGGGTTCTGCTCAAGTTCGGCATCAACAAAAGCCGATAACTCAATATTATTTAGCTGCAACAGCTTGATGGATTGCATCAGCTGCGGCGTCATAACCAGACCTTGAGACTGTCGTGCTTCCAGTCGCGGAGTTAGAGCCATAAATATGCGTTGCCTTGATCAGATAGCCAAAATTGTTCAGGCCAAATGAAATTTTTCGGCCAACTTGCCAAATTCATAGGCTGTTTTGGGCAACCCCGTCAAATTGGCCTGATAATTGCTTGCTGTTGAATATAGTTGATACTGTTGATCAAAGGGTAAACTGCTCGCCGAGATAAAGGCGGCGAACATCAGCATTGTTAACAATTTCCTGGGGACTGCCGTGAGTAAGGACCTTTCCGGCTGCAAGAATATATGCGCGGTCAATCAGGCCCAGGGTTTCACGAACATTGTGGTCGGTTATAAGAACCCCGATCCCGCGCCGAGTCAGATGGCGCACAAGTTCCTGTATGTCACCAACCGCAATCGGGTCAATGCCGGCAAATGGTTCATCAAGCAACATGAATGCCGGTTTTGATGCAAGTGCCCGGGCAATTTCACATCTCCTGCGTTCTCCACCGGAAAGGGCAATAGAAGGCGATTTGCGCAAGTGTGATATCTTGAACTCTTCAAGCAGCCCATCCAGTTGCCGTTGCCGTTCCTTGCGGTTTGGTTCAACAACCTCCAGCACGGCGCGGATGTTGTCCTCAACAGAAAGACCACGAAATATGGAAGCCTCCTGCGGCAGATATCCGATGCCCAGTCGCGCCCGGCGGTACATAGGCATTTGAGTGATATCATGGCCATCAAGGCTGATTTCTCCAGAATCAGGTGGCACCAAACCGGTGATCATGTAAAAGCATGTGGTTTTTCCAGCACCATTGGGACCAAGCAGGCCGACCGATTCACCGCGCCTTACACCTAGGGATACCCCGCCAACGACCACCCGTCGCTTATAGGATTTGACCAGTCCGCGAACAAGCAGAACGCCGTCTCGTGAACGCGGCTCTTGGGCTGTGCGGTTTGGCCCAGTGTTTGCGGTCGTCGACGGAGCTGCAGGTTGCGGATTGATGGCCAGTTTTTTCGTTGCAGCGGAATTTTCTGCACGATTGGCAGGATACCGGGCGCTGGCAAAGGCGGCCACTGATTTCTGCAGCTGGTCTTTGATTCCGGTCATCGGCTATTGTTTGCTCTTTGCGGAACCGGGCTCAAACAACATTTTTACCCGGCCGCTGCTTTTGGATGACGTGCCGCTGCAACTACTGTCCATTTTTGCAATTCCGGTATTCAGATTTGCCCGCAATCGGCACCCGGTCATAATGTTTTTCCCCTGGGTTAAAACCACATTTCCGACAAGTTCGACATCTTTTGTGACCATGTTGAAGGAGCCGCGGTCACTGGTCGCTTCATTTTCGCCAGAGCGGACATAAATTGTGCCATCGACCACCAATCGCTTGATCGAGTTATTCCTGGCGGCCTTTTTTCCTTTGTCGCCCTTATTATAAAAAACCTTCAGGCGTTTTGCCTTGAGAACAGAATCCCCCTGCACAACTTTTACATTGCCCGTGAATATCGCCATCGACTTTTTATCAACCACCTCCAGCCGGTCGGCTTCGATTTGAATGGGAGATTTGGTGCCGGTCTTAAATCCAGAAAAAGCACCGATACTTTGCGCTAAAGCTGCGGTCATCGACAATGTGGCCAAAGTGCCGCTGATCAGCACCACCCAAGCCAGCACTAATTTCAAAGTGCCGCAAGAACGTCGCAGAACTGGAATCATATTGTACTCCTGTTCAATCTGTTTTGGTGGCGGGGTTTAAAATCATGCGAACCCGCTGCTTGAACACAATAATTGACCCGTTTTCAAGAACCTCCACCTGATCTGCCGATATGTTTGAATTTAGGGTGGTGACGGATACCGGGTTTAAACTTGTTAATCGGCCATTGGACAAATCAATTTCTGCCGTGCTTAACCGGATAACCGAGCCGTCCTGCCTGCTGACGACTATTTTTTTCTCAAGACTGAGCCATTCCTTGTCGGTATCATAAACACCGGTTAATGCGCCGATATCGGCAAATATTCCGGCCTCCATCGGAATGGAAGCCTGAATATTCTCCAGAGCAATCAACCCCGGTTTTTTCAAATCCTGGACCGCACGGCTAGCGCTGAGGTCGTAGGGAAGATTGTCATTGCTATAGCCCTTCAGCTTTGGTGCTTCCATTACCAGTTTGCCATTGCTGATACCGGAGCTTTCAACCGACAATTCGCCAGTGCCGATAGCTCCAAACAGCGATACAATTACAATCCAGGCTATCAGGCAAAATGCCAATACCGGCAATATAAGTTTAAGGAACCCAACCATGGCGGAATGGCTACGGGCACGTTTATACTGGTCATCGAAACGGTTATCTGCAGGTGAACGTGGTAATAGCGTCTGTCGCGAACCATCGGATTTTCCGGGCATTTTGTTTTGTGCCGACAACGAAACGGTCAATTGATACCCCGGAACTTCGATGAAACATTGTGACTGTGAACAATCACATGCCATTAAATGATACAATTCAAGTGGATAATTTTGAATTGTTGACAATTCAATAAACCATCCACTTGCAATTCCCCCGCCATGTTTGAATTACGACTTTGTGGTAATTTTACGACTTGGGGATTCACCATATCAGATTTGGATAACGAGAACCAATCAATCCGGGCTACAATTCAGCGTATGACTGGTGAATCAGGAATGGGCAAAAATGTCCATATCAGGCCAGCCGATCAAATCCAGTTTGGCTCTTGCTGGCAGAAAATCGAAACACGAGCGGGCGATATCAGCTCTTGTTTCGCGTTGCAGACGTTCATTCAGTTTTTCCTGCAGCTGGTGCAGATACAAGACATCAGAGGCCGCATATTCCTGTTGAGCTTTGGATAGATCTTCCGCCGCCCAGTCAGAACTCTGTTGCTGTTTTGACAGGTCGACCCCGAGCAATTCCCGCGTAAGATCCTTGAGGCCATGGCGATCCGTATAGGTGCGGGTGAGTTTTGAGGCTATTTTAGTGCAGTAGACCGGTCCAGCCAACACCCCAAATGCATGATATAATACAGCAATATCAAACCGACCAAAGTGAAACAGTTTCTCTTTGGTGTTGTCGCTGAGCAATGCCTCAATATTGGGAGCGCTGGTTTGTCCCTTGGCGATTTGCACAATATCAGCGCTGCCATCGCCGGGTGATAATTGCACCACACAAAGCCGGTCGCGGTGCGGAATAAGGCCAAGCGTTTCTGTATCGATGGCAACAGAACCTGTATAGTTCGATAAATCGGGCAGATCGCCCTTGTGTAACCTGATTGTCACAAATATTCCCCGATGATGGTTCTCAGGTCCGGCAACTGGCAGAATATCTGCTTTATGCTGTGCCTGATTGAATGTTTTGGTCTGTTATCTACTAACGCGCGGTGGCGTTAAAATTTCATTAACCATAAATTGTAGAAACAGAGTTTTACCGGTGCCAGTGCGGCTATTCCGACAGGTTGTCAAAAAAACTCTTCATACGGGTGAAAAACCCGGTAGATTCCGGGCTGTTTTCCTTGGATGAAACCTGTTCAAATTCTTTCAAAATTTCCCGCTGACGAGATGTCAGGTTTTGCGGTGTTTCAATCGACACCTGAATATACATATCGCCGACCTGATTGGAGCGCAGAATCGGCATGCCCTTTGAACGCAAGCGGAACTGCTTCCCAGGTTGGGTGCCTTCCGGAACTTTCACCTTGGTTTTTCCGCCATCCACAGTGCCCACTTCAAACTGTCCGCCCAATGCTGCCGTGGTCATTGAAATTGGTACGCGGCAAAATATATCAGCACCGTCGCGCTGAAAAAATTCATGCGGTTTTACCGAAAGGAAAATATAAAGATCGCCGGTCGGGCCGCCGCGCAAACCGGCTTCCCCCTCTCCGGCCAATCTGATTCGGGTGCCATCTTCAATACCGGCCGGTACGTTAACCGATAATGTTCGTGTTTGGGTGATGCGCCCACTGCCGGAACAATTGTTACAGGGGTCTGTGATGACTTCTCCACGGCCTTGGCATGATGGACAGGTGCGCTCGATCGAGAAAAACCCCTGGCTGGCGCGAACCCTGCCCGCCCCGCCACAGGTACCGCAGGTGGAAGGGGATGTGCCGGGCTTGGCACCGCTACCGGTGCAGTCTTCGCAGGTAATAGAGGTTGGCACTTCAACTTCTGCAGTTTTCCCCTCAAAGGCTTCTTCGAGCGTAATTTCCATGTTAAAACGAAGATCGGCACCACGCTCGCGGCCATTTGCACTGCGGCCTGAGCGTCCGCCCATCATTTCGCCGAATATATCTTCGAAAATATCGCCCATTGAACCGGCGCCAAACCCACCAAAACCGCCTGCTGCTCCGGCACCGCCATTTTCAAACGCAGCATGGCCAAAACGATCATAGGCGGCGCGTTTTTGCGGGTCTTTCAGCGCCTCATAGGCCTCATTGAGTTCTTTAAACCGGCTTTCCGCCTCCGCATCACCCGGGTGGCGATCGGGATGGCAGCCCATCGCTTTTTTGCGAAAAGCACTTTTTAGAGCTTTTTCGTCCACATCGGACGAAACTCCCAGCGTGGCATAGTAGTCTGCTTTACTCATCCAGCTACAGAATCCCAAAAAAAACAATGCTGCCTGCAAAAATCAGCAATTGTCGTTTGTTAGCGCAAACCCCGCCAGAGAAAAATCCAAAGGAGAACTCAAAGGCGGGGTAGCTATTTCACACCAATATCAACCAGGTCGATTAAGCAGATTTTTTCTCGTCATCATCATTGATTTCTTCAAAATCCGCGTCAACCACGTCATCGGTTGAGGCTGAGTCCGCTGCAGCGTCCGCTGCAGCCGCAGCT
>JALTNS010000025.1:0-5117 GCA_027000565.1 Rhizobiaceae bacterium
GGAGGCTTCACTGTCATGTTCCATCGCCTGAATGGCGTTACGACCAAGATTGAGGAAAACACGAAACATCTGTTCCACATCGACCTCAACTTCCAGATCATCAGAAACCGAATTAATAAAATCGATATTTTTCGAGCGATCAAGTGTCAGCAACTCAGCCACATCATCAACCAGCGCTTTCAATCGAACCAATCGCCTCTCGGGGGTCGGCTCCACCACCTTGCCATAAGAAAGTACTGACTGGGTATAGGATACCGCTCGATCAATGGTACGCAGCAATTTTGGTGTCAGACGTTGAACAGTCGGATCAGGCAGGGCACTCAACCGGTCAGAAAACAACTGCGCCGACGCCAGAATATTGCGCAAATCATGATTGATTTTTGAAACCGCAAGGCCAAGATTGGCCAGTCTTTTTTGACTGTGCAAGGTCAACTGCAACTCGCGCTGCATTCCGGCCAGCCGATTTTCCGCGATGCCAATTTCGTCATTGCGACCGGAAGGATTGATAATGCCTGCGGCATTTTCAGGATCGGAAGAAAATTTCACCATGCTGTTGGTCATTTTCTGGATTGGCCGGATAAGCAGCCAGCGAATTGTCAAAAACACCAAAAAGGCTGTCATCAGTGAAATGGCCAGCGAAAGCAGCATTACATTGCGGGCATAAATCAGCATCGCTTGCCGCAGCGGCCCATCCTTCATCACAACCTCGATATTGCCTTCACGGTTTCTAAGCGCTGTAACAACCCTGATCGCCCGGTCACCGCCAAAAAACAGCGTGTCGAATGCATCCATGATCGAATCAACCGGACCACTCATTTCGCTGTCACCCAAATAGATATGACGCGCGACCTTTGATGGCATGGTGTCGCTGGCAATCAGCTTGGCGGCGCCGGTGTTGCGCAACACAATGGCTTCGGCTTCGGTTGCCTTAAGCAAATCATCCTGAATTTGCCGGGAAAGGTTGATGGCCTGATTTTCCTCAAAAACCAGACTGACGGCTTCAGCCGTACGCATATGCTCCTCAAGCCAGATCAACCGGAAATTGGCAATAGACGGCACAAATATCAGCACCTCGGCAATCATCACGAAAAGCACTGTCAGGAACAATAATTTTCCGGAAAGCCCTCCAGGCAACCACGAGGGTTTACGGGTGGGTGGGTGGTCGCCATCCGGCACATTATCAGCTTGTCGCTCGGGTCGCCGGACAACAGAAGAACCTGATCCGGAAACTTGCCCGGAACCTGACCTGAATTCTGATCCGAATTCTGGTTTGTTCAATGCTCCAATCCCTCAACCAACTCGTTATGCCCCGAACGACTGTGGATTAACTAGCAGTTTGTATCAAAGCTCACAAACTCCAAATTTATGGCAGCTGTCAGCCGAACATCCGCAAAAACCCGATGAGCCTGCGAACCATTGGTTTTCTCGTGCTTGGCGTATAATAGGACGTTGCGGCCCGTTTGCCTATCTCTGTAGCAGTCGGATATGGCGAAACATAGCCGGCGATATCGCCCACCTTCATATTTTTTGAAAGTGCTAGCGCCCACATGTTGATCATTTCACCGGCATTGTGGCCAACAATCGACACCCCCTCAATTTTTCCATTTTTGCGGGTAACGAGTTTTATCATCCCGGTGGTCTTGCGTTCAGCCCGTGCCCGGTCATTTTCTGAATAGGGCCAGCGCAGGACCCTGATATCCCTGAACTTTTGTTTGGCGGTAGATTCATCCATTCCCACATGGGCGATTTCCGGATCGGTGTAGGTGCTCCATGGGATTATTTGGTTTTTGGCTCTGGCCGGCAGGCGAAACAGGATCGCCCGCAAAACCAGACCTGCCTGATATCCCGCAACGTGAGTGAATTGCAGCCCGCCTGTGACATCACCAATGGCATAAACCCGCTTGTTCGACGTGCGCATTTTGTCCGATACTTTAATGCCCCGGCGGTCAAATTCAATTTTCGCTTTTTCCAGACCAAGACCATCAACATTGGCCGAACGCCCGGTTGCCACCAGCAGATGGGTGCCATCAACTTCCGATTTGCCGTTCGCAGTTTCAATGATCGCGCGAATGCCGGATTTACCATGTTTTTCCAGTCCGACGACCTTGGTGCCCTCATGGACAACCACTCCATCGGCACGAATATGCTCAAGCGCGATGGCGGTTAATTCCGGATCGTCCTTGCCAAGCGCTTTTAAACCTTCAAGCACGGTCACCTTTGAACCAAGCCGCTGATGCGCCTGCGCCAGTTCCATGCCAATAGGCCCACCGCCAATTATGACCAAATGACCGGGTTTGCGGGTTTCATCAAAAATGGTTTCATTGGTCAGGTAATCAACATCATCAAGCCCCGGAATTGGTGGCACAAACGGGGATGACCCGGTCGCCACCACGAACCGCCGTGCTTTAATTTCGTAGTTTCCGGCAACCACAGTCTTTGCATCGCTGAATGCTCCGGCTTCTTCGATGACCTTTACCCCGAGAGATGTGAAACGCTCAACTGAATCGTTGGGGGCAATTGCCTCGATTACCCGGCGAACATGATCGTTGACGCGACGAAAATTAACCTGCGGATCACCGGCTGTAACGCCGAATTTATGGGCATCCCGGATCGATTGCGCCTGTTTGGCCGCCGCAATCAGTGCCTTGGAGGGAACGCAACCATAGTTCAGGCAATCGCCGCCCATTTTTCCCTTTTCAACAAGAACAACGGAAACACCAAATGCAGCAGCAGCGGCCGCAACCGTTAGTCCGCCTGAGCCAGCGCCAATGACACAGATATCCGGCTTGAGTGTTTCGCTCATCTATTCCTCAAAAAATGGCTGAACTGTCTGACAAGAATTATGCCTTCAGTTTGTTTCGTTTCCAGCGTTTGACCACAAGTGGTATTGCTGACACAAGGGCCAAAATACCAAGAGCGGTGACAAGTGTGGGTGTTACAATTGAGCCATCGCCATCAATTGTTGTGCCCAGACCCTGCCCAAGATAGGCATAGGCAAAAGTCCCGGGAATTATTCCGATAAAAGTTGCAACCGCATAGGGCACGAGCTTCATACCAAATAATGCCGGAGCAATATTAATCAGCCAGAAAGGAAAAACCGGTGCCAATCTCAAGATCAGCAGATAGTTGAATGCATCATCCTGGAAGCCAGCTGACAGTTTTGCCATGCGTTTGCCGGCCTTGCGTTGAAGCAAATCACCAAACGATGTTCGTGCAGCAAGAAAAATTATTGAAGCACCAAGGGTTGCAGCAAATACAGTCACCAGACCGGCTGCAAACCAGCCAAACAAAAATCCGCTTACAATAGTGATCAGGCTGGCACCGGGAAACGAGACCGCCACACAAAATGTGTAAATTGCGAAATACATCACAAGCGACATCACATAGTTATGGTTGACATGGCCCATCAACCGGTCTCGATTTTCAGTGATAAATTCCAGTGTGAAATATTCATTTAGCCCAGCCAGATAACTGCCAATCAGAAGTGCTAATATTATGCCGAGCGGCACCCAACGCCTTAAACCACGACCTGATCCGGACTCGCTAATATACTCATTATTGCTCATAGGCACTTTCGCATCAATGTTCATCGACAGTGTAGGTGACGGCTCGTCAACGGCCATGGTTTTCCCTCATGCATGATCAGACTAGTCTTTGATCCAAAGATGATATGGAAAAATGGTAATTTCCAATGAACTTTACTCGCAAAATCGCACGAGCGCTTGATAACCTGATTACTTTTACTCACAAATTGGTGAAACCGGTGCAATTCCACCGAATTTCGGGTTAAAATCAACTGGAAATAGGCTCGTGCCGGATTTGTCACCATTGGCAGATAATTTGCCGGAATTGCCAATTGACTCAATTGCCACTTCTGCCTATAAGCCTCGCACGTTTGGGCACTCTCTATCCGACGACGATTTTCTGTGGTTAATCGGCGGAACACAACCGGATCAGGATGCCTGACCCCTGTTATTTTTTAATTGCAAGAGGTCCGCCATTAGCGCGGAAGTATCACGATGAAGCGCACCTATCAGCCCAGTAAACTGGTTCGTAAACGCCGCCACGGCTATCGCTCACGCATGGCAACGGCTGCCGGGCGCCGGGTTCTCGTACGCCGCCGTGCTCACGGGCGTAAAAAACTGTCCGCCTGAGTGCTGTTATTTTCGCACAATCTATATTGCAGGCTGTCACTATGGATGACCCGGATACGGTTCAATTGGGCCGAATAAAAAATCGCCGGGATTTTCTGGCAGCGCGAAACGGCCCAAAATATCGCAGGCCGACATTTTTAGTGCAGGCACGCAAACGCAGTCTTTCTGTACCCTCAAGAATTGATGACAATATTGCCCGTTTTGGTATTACCGTTACCAAAAAGGTTGGCAACTCGGTTGTTCGCAACCGAATTCGCAGGCGATTGCGCGAAGTTATCAGACTCAACGCTCAATCATGTGCTGCTGTCGGCAACGATTATGTCCTGATTGCCCGTGAACCATCGCTAAATGTTCCGTTTTCTGCACTTGTGAGCGATTTTGTCGCTGCAATGGAATACTTGTCGCAAAAATTGCCCCTGACACCCGGGCAGCAAAACCCTATATCAACACATTCAGGGCAGATTGCAGCTGCAAAACAGCCCGAACCTGAAGGGCGGCCTGATAAATCCGCCTCCTCGCAACCGACCGGATCACAATCCCATGGAAAATAACAAGAATTTTATTCTTGCAATGGTGCTATCACTTGGCGTCCTTATTGGCTGGCAATATTTTGTGGTTGGTCCGCGATTGGAGTCCGAACGCCGTGCCGCAGAAATTGAAGCTGCGCGCCAGGCTGAAATTGCGGCAAAAACACCGCTGCAAAAATCTGCAGATGGTACGGTAGCCATTCCAAAACCCGGTACACCGGCCAAAAACAACACCAGCATTCCAGGCGTCACCGTTAAAAACGATGCGGCGACCTCAAACGACCGCGAAGCCGCTCTTGCAGTTGACCCGCGTGTTGAAATCGACAGCGCACGGTTATCGGGATCAATTAATCTGAGGGGTGGTCGTATTGATGACTTGCATCTGAAAGATTATCGCGAGACCATCGACAAAAACAGCCCGACCATCATATTACTG
>JALTNS010000025.1:5127-8314 GCA_027000565.1 Rhizobiaceae bacterium
CGTATTTCGCCGAGTTTGGTTGGGTAGGCGACAAAAACAGCGGCACTGTTCCACAATCAAATACCTTGTGGGAAGTGGATGGCAGTCCGAAACTTACCGTATCGTCGCCGGTGAACCTGACCTGGAAAAACGACAAGGGCCTGATATTCAACCGGCAAATATCTGTCGACAAGGAATATTTGTTCACCATCCGTGACAGTGTAAAAAACACATCAGGCATCGAAGTTGCCTTGCAGGCTTATGGCCGAATTGCGCGGTTTGGCAAACCCAAAACCCAGGGCATTTTTGTACTGCACGAAGGTTTGATTGGTGATATTGGCGAAGAAGGCCTGAAGGAAATCAAATATGACGATATTGAAGACGATCTCGCTGTCAATTTGAAACCGGCAACCACAGGATGGCTTGGAATTACTGACAAATACTGGGCAACAGCCCTCATTCCAAGCGGCAAGTTCACCTCGAGATTCGCCTATTTTGATAAAGGTCGCAAACAATATCAGGCCGATTATATTGGTGATGCCATTTCTGTAGCACCCGGCCAGTCAACGGAAGTGACGAGCCGGTTATTTGCCGGTGCCAAGCAGGTTGCAATTCTCGACGCCTACGAAAATGACCTCAACATCAAGAATTTTTCAAATCTGATTGACTGGGGTTGGTTCTATTTCATAACCAAGCCGATGTTTAAGGTTCTCGACTGGATCTTTGCCGCAATCGGAAACTTTGGTGTTGCCATTTTGGTGTTGACGGTTTTGCTCAAAATCCTGTTTTTCCCGCTGGCCAACAAATCCTATGTTTCCATGGCCAACATGAAAAAGATGCAGCCGGCAATGACCGAAATTCGCGAGCGTTATGCCGATGACAAGGTCAAGCAACAACAGGAAATGATGGCCCTTTATAAAAAGGAAAAAATCAACCCGGCTGCCGGTTGTTGGCCGATGTTAATCCAGATTCCGGTATTCTTCTCGCTCTACAAGGTGCTTTACGTGACCATCGAAATGCGTCAGGCGCCATTTTTCGGCTGGATACAGGATCTTGCTGCACCGGACCCGACATCCCTGTTCAACCTGTTTGGGTTGTTGCCCTACGATGTGCCGCAATTCATGATGATCGGTGTATGGCCGCTGCTGATGGGCATTACCATGTTCCTGCAGATGCGCATGAACCCGACCCCGCCGGATCCGACCCAGGCAATGATCTTCACCTGGATGCCGATTGTCTTTACCTTCATGCTGGCAAGTTTCCCCGCCGGGCTGGTGATTTACTGGGCATGGAACAATTTCCTGACTATTCTTCAACAGGGCACGATTATGAGGCGCCAGGGCGTCAAGATCGAGCTGTTTGATAATCTCAAGGATTTGTTCCAGAAAAAGACCAAAGAGGAGTAGCCGGCAGTCGGTAATACCAACTTGCCAGCGTCCGTGATGAGCGATCTTGATCAAGCCAGAATAGCTGCTGGAACAGCCCTGTTTGCGCGGCAGTGGATTTTTGTTCGCGGTGTTCCGGCGATGAAATTTTTGCCCGACGAAGGTCCAAACGAAGTGGCATTTGCCGGGCGTTCAAATGTTGGCAAGTCCTCGTTAATCAATGCTCTCGTCGGGCAAAAGTCGTTGGCCAGAACCTCCAACACGCCCGGACGCACCCAGGAACTCAACTATTTTATTCCGGACGGCAATTGGGCTGAAACCGGCGAATTACCTCCCGGCGCGCTGGTTGACATGCCAGGCTACGGATTTGCCAAGGCACCAAAATCTCAGGTCGAACGCTGGACCCGGTTGATATTTCAATATCTTCGCGGTCGCTCGACCCTGCGTCGGGTTTTTGTCCTGGTTGATGCCCGTCACGGATTGAAACCCAACGATGAGGCTGTGCTTGATCTACTTGATGAGGCAGCGGTTCCCTATCAGATCGTGTTGACCAAGGCTGACAAGATCAAACCGCCAGCGCTTGCAAAGCTTGAAACCGGCACCCTTGAACGTATCAAAAAACGCCCGGCCGCCCATCCGGAACTGATAGCCACGTCATCGGAAAAAAAGCACGGTCTTGATGAGTTGCGGGCCGAGATTGCCGGTTTAATGGATTAGAACCGGTCATCATTCTTCAACGGTCACATTCAGTTCAATCTTCCAGATCAAGCGAATAACCGGTACCGCGCACAGTTCGGATCGGATTTTTTCCGCCGTTTTTTCCAAGCGCCTTGCGCAATCGACCGACATGTACATCAACGGTTCTTGTATCCACATCCGCATCACGACCCCAAACCCGTGACAATAATTGTTCACGATCCCACACCCGGCCAGGTTTTTCGATCAAGGTCATCAGCAAACGAAATTCAATAGGCCCGAGTTTTAGTTTTTTGCCCTCACGAGTAACCCGGTGGCGCTCCGCATCGAGACAAATATCACCATAGAGCAAAATTTCTCCCACACTGCCCGGTCGTACCCGGCGCAATATATTACGCACCCGCGCCATCAGCTCACTGACCGAGTAAGGCTTGACCACATAATCATCAGCACCGGTTTCAAGCCCGCGCACCCGATCCGCCTCTTCGCTGCGTGCAGTCAGCATGATTATAGGAATATGCTTTGTTGTATCCTTGACCTTAAGGCGCCGACAAACCTCTATACCGGAAACATTGGGTAGCATCCAATCGAGAATAATCAGATCGGGTTGCTCTTCCGCAACCAGCAATAGCGCCTCGTCACCATCTTCTGCCACTTCCAGCCGATAACCTTCGCTCTTGATATTGTAAGACAGCAATTCACGCTGCGCCAGTTCGTCCTCGACCAGAAGCACCAGCGGCGCAATTGCCTCTTTTTTGCCGCTGCTCATGCGCCCTCCCCGGTATTGTCATCACCGGTATCATTAGCAGCCTCAATCAATGCATAGCTGGTATTATCACCCTTTGGCCTGTCATCCTCCGGCAATTCGCCGCTGACCAGAAAATGCACCTGTTCGGCAATCGAGGTGACATGATCACCCATGCGCTCAACATTTTTGGCAATAAACAACAAGTGCATACACGGAGAGATATTGCGCGGGTCTTCCATCATGTGGGTCAGCAGTTCGCGAAACAGCGCATTGTGCATTTGATCAACTTCCTGATCACGAATGCGCACGTCACCGGCGGTATCAATATCCCGCGATATATAGGCATCCAGCACATCCTTGATCATTTCCTGGACCAGAT
>JALTNS010000026.1 GCA_027000565.1 Rhizobiaceae bacterium
TGCGAGGGTTCACGATTCCATCGTTCTGAAAACGCTTGGTGCCACCCGTAAAATGCTGATTACAGCCTTTACCCTTGAATATCTGATGCTTGGGTTTGCCACTGCCATATTTGCCCTGATGGCCGGAGGCCTCGCAAGCTGGTTTGTTATTTCCAGAATAATGGGGTTCAAGGCAGTATTCCTGCCGGAAGTAGCGATTGGCACCATCATCATTGCACTGGTATTTACTGTCGGATTTGGCCTGATAGGCACCTGGCGGGTACTCGGGCAAAAAGCTGCGCCGGTACTACGCAATTTGTGACCGAGATTCATCCCGCGCAATTGCGGGGAAATGCGCTCTGCGTAACAATTCCAACTGAACCGATAGGCGAAGCGCGAAGCGCTCTCGCGGAGCTGCAATGGCGTGAGCGCTATTTAATTTCTAGACTGTTTCACAGTTATACGGAAACAGTCAGGCCGCAAGGGCGGCCCGGCGCTTGTGCGCCGCCCCCGCAGAGGCCGTGCGCAGCACGAATGGCCGCGAGCGAATTAATACGAGAGCGATTCCATCAAATGATGAGCGCTCTAATGCCCACCGTTTAGAATTCCGGTTTGGATAGAATAATCAACGGCCACACCGTAACTGGGATCGTCGTCAGAATCGACAATCAGCTGCCCGGCCCGATTGAGCAACTGGTGACAATCACGGGACAAGTGGCGCAGTTGCAGGGTTTTCCCCAGCGCTTGATATTTTGATGCAAGCGCCTCGATTGCCTGCAAAGCAGACTGATCAACCACCCGGGAATTCATAAAATCGACAATGACCAGATCAGGATCTTCCTTTGTGTGGAAGATTTCGGCAAATCCTTCAATCGAGCCAAAAAACAAAGGCCCATCGATCTGGTAAACCCGCGCCCCTTCCGGGGTAAAATAGGTTTTGGCATGTATGCGCGTGGCATTGTTCCATGCATAGGCCAGCGCCGATACGATGACGCCAACAACAACCGCAATAGCCAGATCGCTGGCCACGGTAACGATGGTCACCAATATCATCACGAGCGCATCAGTAAGCGGAATACGTCGTAATATTTTCAGGCTTTGCCAGGCAAATGTGCCAATCACCACCATGAACATCACGCCAACAAGGGCGGCAAGTGGGATTTGCTCAATTAATCCGGACGCAAACATGATGAAAAACAGTAAAAACAGCGCCGCCATTATGCCGGATAACCGGGTACGGCCGCCGGATTTCACATTGATCATCGATTGACCAATCATCGCGCAACCGCCCATGCCACCAAAAAATCCGGTAACCGTGTTTGCGACACCCTGCGCCACACACTCTTTTGACGCGCCGCCACCTTTACCGGTTATTTCGCCGACCAGATTAAGTGTCAGCAGACTTTCAATCAGCCCGATTGCCGCCAGTATCAGCGCAAACGGAAATATTATCTTCAGGGTCTCAAGGTTCAAAGGCACCATCGGAATGTGAAACTGCGGTAACCCGCCTTCGATCGAAGCAAGGTCGCCAACCCGTGGCACATCGATACCAAAAAATATGACGATTGCGGCGATGATAGCAATGCCCGCCAGTGGAGCCGGAATTGCATTGGTAATTTTTGGCATAGCCCAGATGATAAACATGGTCGCCACAACCAGACCAAGCATGATCATCAACGGAATTCCACTCATCCAGACCTTGGTATCATCGGGGCCGGGGATTTGAAATTGCGACATCTGGGCCAGAAAAATCACGATTGCCAGACCGTTTACAAACCCCAACATTACCGGGTGGGGAACCAACCTGATAAATTTACCAAGATGGAATATGCCGGCCAGTATTTGCAATATTCCCATTAGCACAACAGTGGCAAACAGATATTCAATGCCATGGCGGGCTACCAGCGCCACCATAACAACCGCTAGCGCCCCCGTTGCGCCGGAAATCATCGCCGGACGACCACCAATCAACGCGGTTATCAGCCCGACGATAAATGCCGCATAAAGCCCGACCAGCGGATGCACACCTGCAACAAATGAAAATGCCACAG
>JALTNS010000027.1 GCA_027000565.1 Rhizobiaceae bacterium
GGTGGTTTTCCGGTCCTATGCATCCAATCTGGTAGCGAATGACAACAACAACGTTGCGGATATATTCATTCGCGATCTGGTTAACGATACCACTGAACTCGTCAGCCTGGATGACCAGGGGCAACCACTGCAGGATGACAGTTTATCCACCGCAGTCAGCCAGGATGGTCGTTTTGTGCTCTTTGCAACCGTATCGCAACCCGATGCAGTTACAGGCATCGAGCTTTATCATGTCTATGTTCGTGACCGATTGAAGAATCGTACCTACTGGGTCAATGAAACCTCGAACCCCCTGGATCTTCAGGAAAATATTTCTAGCTATTTGGCCATCAGCGGCAATGGTTTTGTCAATCTCTTTTCTACAGATGCTGCTTATGCAGACAGCCTGGACAAAAACGGCTATCTGGATCTGTACGGAAAAGATATTGACCGATTCAAAATAGACTCTTTTGAATAATCCAGTTGATTCACAGCAGCACGAAGAGGAAATGCGCGCATGCACATACCAGAAAAAAATACTGTAAGCCATTCATTACTATTTACCTTACTGATCTGTTTGTCTTCAGGCAGTGCATGGGCGCTTCAACCCGAATTGATATCCAAACCATTGGATCCGTATTTTTTTGGCATATCAGGCAGTGGAGCTGCCTATCAATGCAGCATTGACCCTTCGCATAGCTACGTGGTTTTTGATTCTTCTGCGAATAACCTGATAGCACAAGACATCAACCAGCAAAAAGATATCTTCCTGCTGGAACGCTCAACGGGCACACTGACAAGAATCAGCCAGGCGGCCAATGGCGATGGCGGCAATGGTTTCAACCAATATCCGGTTATTTCCGGGAATGGGCAGTATGCAGCCTTTCTATCTGCGGCCAGCAATCTGGTGAGTGGCGATACCAACGATGCTGCGGACATCTTCCGCTATGACATTCAGAGCCAGACACTGGAACGTGTCAGTCTGGGGCCAGGCAATGCAGAAATTGCAGCGGGCGTTAGCAGTAGCTACACCAGTATGACCACGGATGGCAACCAGGTTGCATTCGTCACTAGCGAAGCACTGGAAGCACAGGACAGCAACGGAACCCAGGACCCATACCTGCGGAATATCAGCACCGGCACCGTTACCAATCTGGCTGTGAGTACGGCCGGAGACCGCGCCAATGGCGCGACCTACAGTGTGATGATATCCGGCCAGGGCAACCGGGCCGCGCTGGAATCCGCGGCCACCAATCTGGATGGTACCGATACGCTCACCTACAAGGATATTTTTATTCGTGACCTGTCTACCGGCACCACCACACGCATTCTGGGTGTGGGGGGTGCCGAGCCCAATGGCAGCAGTGATCTTTGGGGCATCAGTGATGATGGCGGCAAGGTATTGTTCTCTTCGGACGCAAGCAATCTCGTGGCCAACGACACCAACGGTGTAAGCGATGAGTTTGTCTATGATGTCAACAGCCAGACCGTAACCCGCGTCAGTGTGGACAGTTCCGGTCAACAAGGCAATGGCTCTTCCCAATGGGCGGCTCTGGATCATACCGGCCGCTTTGTGGCCTTTGTCTCCCACGCGAGCAATCTGCATGCCGACGACACGGATACAAGCCCTGACATTTTTGTTCATGACCTGAGTAATCAGCAAACCCGCCTGGTCAGCTATAACGCCGGCAATACGCAATCCACAACAGAATCATCGGATTTGCCCTGCATCGCCTACAACGCAAGCAATGGGGTTGTTTTTGTCGGCTTTGCAACATCTGATCCGATGGGCTTCAGTGACGACAAAAATGGACTGCTTGATATCTTCATTCGCAATATGCAAACCAACCAGTATTTCTGGGTGAGTGATGCAGACAGCAACGCTCCCTACCCAACCTATACTGGGGTTACAAACAGTTATGCCGCTGCCAGTTCTTTCGATGGAAGTAAAATCGCCTTTAAAACCCGGTCGGTCAATTTTCTCAATGGCAAGAGTAGTGCATTCGATCAAATAACCCTACGCGATAGCACTTCCCATCAGT
>JALTNS010000028.1:0-347 GCA_027000565.1 Rhizobiaceae bacterium
ACTGCTGGGCAAGCCAGCAGTGGCACACACAAAGATAATCCCAAAGCGGAACATCTCTGGAATTTAGGACATGCGTTGCTCAGACGGGGGTTAAAAACACCCAAGCCGTTATTGTTTATCTCGCAGTCATTATCTCACCCCACCCAAGAATATCTGGCTTGTGAAGATTACACAGACTGGCCGACATTATGTGAGCAAATCGAACAACGTGGAAAATTCTCAACGGCTTTACGCATGCGGCTGGCATCACGATTGTCTTGGTTGCATGAATGTGGCTTCGATTATTCCGCGTGGCATGTCGATACGCTACGAATTGCAGGAACAGAAGATCGACCAGAAATTGTGTT
>JALTNS010000028.1:357-1239 GCA_027000565.1 Rhizobiaceae bacterium
CTGTAATTTGCAACAGATAAAACAGCAACAAAATTTAACCGGGCAACAGCGGTTTAATTCTCTGCGCGGGTTATGCGCAATCCTCTCGCAAAATACCACCGTTGGACTGACCGATTTCGTACAACTTTTGCAAAGTTATGTTTTTTATTCGCGTTGTGATTTTCCCGTTCCTGTGGAACATATTTTCCAAACAAAGCACTATCAAGATGCTGCCTGAAATAGTTCAGAAAACTCAAGACAGTTATCGACGGTGTCGATTTCATCTACTCAGTGTTGTGCTGCTCTGCGCGCTGTTGTGCTGCTCTGGTTGTCAATCGACATCGGTTTCACAGTCGTCGTTACCTTCGCGTCATTCTGTTCGCTCTGACCAACTGCTGGTACTGAGTAATTTTCGCTTACCACGCAAACATGAACTGATTGAAAACCTGGTTGCCTTGCGAGCAGAAATTACACGTACGCTCGATTTGCCGCCGCAGAAACAAGATGTTGTTGTCTACCTGTTTGAAAGTGAAGCCGAGTACCGTGCGTATCTCAACAATGCGTACCCCGGTTTGCCGGCGCGTAGAGCCTACTTTGTAGGAACATCAAAAGAATTGGCGGTCTTCACATTCTGGGGTGACCGCATTCAGGAAGATTTGCGTCATGAATATACCCATGGTGTTCTCCATGCCAGTTTGCGACAGGTGCCGCTCTGGCTCGATGAAGGGCTGGCGGAATATTTTGAAATTCCCGATCGGACAACCAATACGTTGAACTTCGATCATTCCGGCAAACTTTCGCAGCGTTTGCAGCAAGGCTGGAAGCCAAACCTGGAGCGATTGGAAAGGCTCGACGAATTCGCCCAAATGAAACGGAGCGACTATCAGGAATCGTGGGCATGGG
>JALTNS010000028.1:1249-2014 GCA_027000565.1 Rhizobiaceae bacterium
CTCATCGACTATGGGAACGATTTACGCACAAAGAAAATCCCCGCCCGATTAAGCCAGCGGCTCAATGAATCTATCCCGAACACACAGCAACGGTTCGTCAGTCATTTGAGCACGTTTGTTCTCGCTTCGCGAAATTGACTGCCACAGGATATTTCAAATAAGATCACAATGGCATTTGGCTGTCGTGGCATTGCCCGACGATTTGTGACGAATCGCTTGAAAATAGCTAATAAAGCAACGAATGTTGCCCGCGTGGCCAAACAGGACTTGCTGATCTATTGCACTTTTAAGGTGCCACAGTTGAACCTGCTATTGCCATCATTTATGATATGTCAAGGGCTATCTGGTATTGAGCCATCTCCTGTTGCATTTATCATTTTGCGGAGTTCGTCATGTCTGCGTCACTAAAAATTCGTCGTCTTATTCCTGGCTTCAGTATCGTCTGCTGCCTCACCTTTGCAGCGACGGCTCTGGCCTGTTCGGTGCCGGTGTTTCGCTATGCACTTGAGAAATGGGATAACGATGCCTATCAGGTGGTGGTTTTTCATCGGGGTGAGTTGAATGCGAACACGCAATCGATGTTGAGCACGCTACCAACCGCAGAGACTACCCGAGAAAATAGAACCGTTAACTTGCAGTTAACAACGGTCAATCTTGATGACAACCCGTCAAAAGTAATGCTCAAACTCTGGGACACCCAAAAGACGAAAGCAGCAGACAACTTGCCCTGGATGACAGTTGTGAACTCAAACCCGGAACCTCAAA
>JALTNS010000029.1 GCA_027000565.1 Rhizobiaceae bacterium
GCCTGAAATCTTCAACCATTTTCCCCAAATGGTGGCAAATTTTTATTTTTTATGTAACCTTGATCAAATCATAGGGATGTTCACGATGGTTTAGCAAGCCAGTTTTTCGGATGATTGGAAAAAAAGTGCCCGCAAGCAACTGGCGATCTCACCTGGATGGCCATTTGCAACAACAACATTGTCAATGGCGGTAACGGGCATTACGACACTGGTGGCGGCGGTTACAAATGCCTCGCGGGCGGCTTTGGCCTCGTCGACAGTGAACGCCCGTTCTTCCACTTCAAGCCCGAGTTCAGTCGCCATATCAATGATCCGGGTTCGGGTGATGCCTCTCAAAATACCATTTTCCGCCGGACGGGTTACGAGAGTGCCTTCCGCCGTTACAATCCACGCATTGGTTGAGCTTCCCTCGGTAACATAGCCGTTTTTGTCGACAAACCATGCTTCTCCAGCGCCATTATCATGGGCTTTTTGTTTGGCTAATATGTTGGGCAACAGGCTGACAGACTTGATATCCACCCGTTCCCAGCGGTTTTCCGGCACGGTGAAAACCCCGATACCGGCTGCCGCCATTTTATTGGCAGCTTCCAGATTTGTGTTCCGTGCGGTAATGATCATCGATGGTTTAACCGAAGCTGGCGGAAACAGGTGATTGCGTGGAGAAACACCCCGACTGACCTGTATGTAAACCATGCCGTTTGTCACCCGGTTACGCCTGCATACTTCACGCAAAATTGAAACGAATATGCGCCGGTCCAGCGGCATTGCAATCTGTAATTCGCGAAGTGAGCGTTCCAGCCGGTCCATATGGCGGGGGACATCCAGCAACATCCGGTGGCGAATTTCGCACACTTCATAAACACCATCTGCAAATTGATATCCACGGTCTTCGATATGAACAGAAGCGTGATTGTGCGGCAGATATTGGCCATTAACATAGGCTATTCGGGACATAATTCAGCTTTCGGTGTTGGTGTCGGCAAGGGCATTGCAAGATTGTTACCGTCTTATCCAGTATTTCAGATTTAGAACAGCAAGCAATGCGAGAATTTCCAGTCGCCCAAGAATCATCAAAATCATCAGCCAGATTTTTGCCCAGTCGGTCAAATCTGCATAAAGCGGCCATGCCGTGTCACCTTGTGCCGCCCAAGCGGGATTATAAACCGGACCGGCGTTGGAAAAGGCTGCCACAGCCGCCATCAATGCGGCGTTGAAGGTTATGCCTGTTGCATTGAGCGCAAAGGTAAAAAACGCCAGCGCAATGACTGAAACGGTAAAATAACTCCAGATCGCCTGCAGCATATTGCTGTTGTAGGCCTGGCTGCCGAATTTTTCAGAGCCGATCGCATGGGGGTATATCAACCTGCGCAATTCCAGCAATGACAATACGATCATGCCACCGATACGGTAGTGTTTCAGTCCGCCTGCGGTTGAAAATGTGCCACCTCCAATAATCAACACAAATATCACCAATGCTTCCGGCAAAAGTGCAAAGACACCTTCTCGAGTTTCAATGCCATTGGTTGAGATCAAGGATGCCGCGTTGAACAGGCCTTCAAACAGCGCCGAAAGCGGTGACAACACATCAGCAGAACCAGCTGCCCTGAACAAAAGGGCCGCAATGATCAGGCCCAACACCAGACTTCCCACAATAATGCTGTAGCTTTCCCGGTGCCGGATCAGGCTGCGAACCTGCCAGTTCAGGATCATTTGCTGCCAGAATACACTGGTGGCACCAATTATCAGAAAAATAGCAAGAACCAGGGTGGCCGGTTGGCTGACAATGGATTGCAAAGAGCCATTTTCCGGCAGTAATCCACCGGTTGATAGGGCCATCATTGATAGTGTTACCGCATTGAACGGCTGTTCACCAACGAGAATAAGAGCAATAAAACAGGCTGCTGTGGTTGCCAGATAAACCCTTGTTATGGTCAAAACCGACAGAAATGTTTTGCCCCGGTCGGTCCAGGCACCGGCACGTGAGATTAGTGACGAATGAATTTGCGGTAATCC
>JALTNS010000030.1:0-1069 GCA_027000565.1 Rhizobiaceae bacterium
AAAGCATGCAATGGCCACGCGACTTCAAGGATCTGGTTGCTTTACCGTAAAGCAGCAGAACCGCCCTGCTGTCACCGGTCAACGAATAGTCGGTAGCAATCCGTCGTTTGTACAAACCGGTGATGGGAAAAGTGTAGCTGAGGGAAAACCGGCGGGGATAAGTTTTTCATTTCTCGGTTCAGACCCCCCAACCTCCCCCTTGTGGGGAGGTTGGGGAAAGCCGCAAATCCCACCTGATATTCGGCATCTGATTCGCTCGCCACCACCGCCGCTGGCAACCCGCTTTCTATTCAACTCAAACCGCTTTTGGTTGGGCAGTGGCATTTCGCAACAAATACAGCCCGGCAATAATCCATGTGGCGTTGAACATTGGGAAAGCTGAATTTTCCAGCGCAACAATTCCACTTAATGTGTAATAGAGACCGCCTGCCAGATCAAAAGCCTGAATGGCGATCATCCCGAACAGCCAGAAGCGGTTTTTTACCGGATCCCTGGCAATGACAAACATGCCGACCCCATAAACAATGAAACGTCCGGCAAGCATTGAAAACGGATAGCCGATATCCGGACCGATGACGCTCAAGCCCTGCCAGGCGATAAAAGCCTGGGGCATAAAAAGATAAACCGCGCCGAGCGCCAGTTGCGCCACCCCGATGACATAACACAGACCTTTAAACAGGTTCATTTGATATTCCTTTTTTCTTGAAGTTTAGTGGAAAATCACAGATAAAGATCGAGCTTCATAAAAGGAAGTAGTTACCAAAAGGGAAGTAACTTTCATGGACTATCAAATTGTTGACCCGCTACAGGCCGGTGTGGACTGCACACCCGATTGCCCGGTCAGGCTTGCCGCTGACATATTATCGGGAAAATGGACGACATTGATTGTCCGTGAATTGCTGTCCGGTACCCGGCGCTATTCGCAATTGCAATATGCGCTTTTGGGAATCAGCCCGAAAATTCTCGCAAGCCGTCTGCGCATGCTGGAGAAAAATGGCCTTGTCACCCGCAAGGTCTATCCGACCATTCCGCCCAAAACAGAATATTCGTTGACAAAACTTGGCCTCGA
>JALTNS010000030.1:1079-3070 GCA_027000565.1 Rhizobiaceae bacterium
AACATGTAATCATCGCCATGGCCCAGTTTGGCGACAAACTGGCTGCGCAGGAAAATTAGATTAAAGTTGGTAAGAACCACGCCGGTGTCACATGGGGATCAGATCGTGAAAGTTACATTACTCTGCGAAAACGAGGCCTGCGCAATGAACTGGCTGGCGGAATGGGGATTTTCCGCCTTCATCGAATTTGATGGCCACCATATCCTCTTTGACACCGGATTTTCCGATGTTTACCGCCACAATGCCCGTCTGGCCGGTATTGACCTGCAAACAACCGACTATATTGCCCTGTCGCATTTTCACCGCGATCACACCCGTGGACTGTTACACCACGGATTTTCGGAAAAAAAGAAAATCATTCTCCACCCGCGCATCTTGAGCGCCGTACTGAAGACCGATGATCCCGCAATTATCCAGGATTTTGCCGATATTCACCGGGTCCTCGCCAATGATTTTGAAGTCGTGCCTTCCACCGGTGTGCTTGAATTTGCCCCCGGTGCATTTTTTCTGGGCGAAATTCCACGAAACAACAGTTTTGAACCGGGCTGTTTTGAAGACGATGCGATGGAAGACGACACCGCACTGGCATTTCGTACAGACAAGGGCGCGGTTGTGGTTTCAGGCTGTTCACACGCGGGTATCTGCAATATCTGTGAATATGCCAAACAGGTGACGGGCCAAAAACTCTATGCGGTAATTGGCGGGTTTCATTTGCTGGCCGAAGAATCGCCACCGGTTTCCGAGACAATTGAGTATTTCAAGGGCGAAAACCCGCCAGTATTGCTGCCGATGCATTGTGTGGATTTCCCGGCACTGGTTGCATTTCACAACGCATTTGGTTCCCAAAAATTCTCCGCCGGAGATGTGATAGAATTGTAGTGCCGATGCCTATTGAGATTGAGCCGTAACCCCTACAATTTTTTCGCAACAATATACCGGCTCGAATTAGACACCGGATAATTGCCGGTTTCGATGATTTTGAAACCGGCTCCCGATATCGTCTTTTCAAACTCGCCAGCATTCAGCGAATTGACAAAGGGCGCTTTGCCGACCAGTTGCATCAGTGGCAGTATCATCAACATCATCCTGATCTTGAACGGTATTTTGGCTCCAGAGATACAGAAGGTCTTGGATATAAAAACTCCACCCGGTTTCAGCATTTTATTAATCTGCAAAATTGCCGCCGGCACGTCTTCAATCAGATGCAGCAGGTTCAGGGCCAGCACCGCATCGTAGGGGCCGCCCGGCTCGATCGCACTGTCAAACAATCCGGCCTCGACAAATTTCACGTTTGAAATATTCTGCTGGCGGGCTTTTTCAGAGCCAATTTCGATCATGTTGGCGGAAATATCGCTGGCCGTAATTTTCGCAACGTTTTCCGCCAGCAACAGGGCAGTCGAACCGGTGCCGCATCCGACTTCCAGAATGTGATCGCTGGTCGAAAGATAACTTCGTGTTCGTTCTAGCGTATAAGTATAGGAATCCATGTCCGCTATCGGCGATTTGGCATATTTGCCAGCGACTTTATTCCAAAATTTTGCTGCATCCTGCATGTGTTCTCTCCTGTGCTGCAGCTATATACCCATGCAATTTTCATATATAAATTGCTTAATTCTGTTGATTGGTTATACAAATATGCATGAACAGGCAATCTGACACATTCGACTGGAATCAGGCGCGGGCCTTTTTGGCAACGGTTGAAAATGGATCCTTGTCGGCGGCTGCCCGGGCGCTGGGACTCACCCAGCCGACCCTTGGCCGTCAGGTGGCAGCCCTGGAGGATCGGCTCAATGTCGTCTTGTTTGAAAGAGTTGGCCGCTCGCTTTCCCTGACCCCGTCGGGCATCGAGCTTCTTGATCATGTGCGAAACATGGGCGAGGCAGCAAATCGCATACTGCTCACCGCATCAGGACAGTCGCAATCGATCGAGGGTAAGGTTCGGATCACCGCCTCGGACATGATATCGGCTTATGTTTTGCCTCCGGCTGTCA
>JALTNS010000030.1:3080-8234 GCA_027000565.1 Rhizobiaceae bacterium
TCACGCTGCTGCGAAAGACTGCGCCGCTTATTGAAATTGACATTGTTGCAACCAACGATATTCGTGACCTGCAATTGCGCGAGGCCGATATTGCCATTCGCCACATTCGTCCTGAACAACCCGATCTCATTGCAAGGCTTGTGGCCGAACATTCGGCATGTTTTTACGCCTCGAAAAAATACCTTAAGCAGAATGGACGCCCGCAATCATTCGCAGAAATGGCTAATCACGACTTTATCGGATTTGGTGACAACGAAAGCATGATTGAATATCTAAATCCACTTGGGCTATCCTTGACCCTGAGAAATTTTCGCATTGGCTCTGAGAGCGGAATTGTCGCCTGGCAGATGGCGAAATCCGGCCTTGGCATCATCATTATGTCAGATCAGATTGCTCAAAATACACCGGGTATGGAACAGGTTTTGCCGGATATGGACCCGGTGATTTTTCCGATCTGGCTTACCGCCCACCGTGAACTTTTGACCAGCCGAAAAATCCGATTGGTATTTGATCTGCTTGCCGGTTTTTTAGCCCAAGAACCCGGCTGAAAAGGGTAGCCATTCGATTGAGAATTGGCATTTGCAACTACCCGCCCTCAAGTTCCTCGTGCAGCATTTCCAGTTCCAGCCATTCCTCTTCGCATCTTACCTTGCTGCCGCTGAATTATGCAGCACAAAATTATCGGTATCTAAAGTGCCCCAAGATTGATTGCCTGGCATATCTGCGCACCCTCATTGACAGCCTGATACACCGGTCGCGGTGGGTAACTATCAGAATCAATCTCACGATTTATCCAGTGATGAGTTTGTAATAGTTTCAACGATTGCGAAAGAGACCGATCCGTAATCGATACCAATTCGCGCTTGAAATCTATGAAATATCGTGGTCGTTGGCTTACCGCCAAAACTGGAATCGTCCATGCCCGTCGCAGTAGAATATGGCTGGAAGTATCGGGGGTTATTCTCTTGATTCTTTCCGCAAATACTGCCACGTCCGCTCCCTTTTCAGTCAAACGATACTCGGGTCTTAAAGGGTGACCATAACCTGGATTCCTTTCCACTAGCTGCAGGTCAACCAAATGGCCCAAGCTCTGAGTGAACGCTGTCCGGCCTGCTCCCGATGCTAGTAGTAAAGAGGCCTGCCTGCCTGGCACTCCACCATACATCAATGCAAGTATATTCAACGACCAGGCCCGCGATGTGACCTTGACAAGAAAATTTATGTCCATAATGTATAGTATATATATTTAACATACAAAGGGAAGCCGCATGTCAATCATATCACTGGATAACACAATAACTATCGCAATTTCTGTGCGAGACCGACATGCAAGCGCCAAATGGTACGAGGATATGCTCGGGTTTGCGCTTCTCTATCATATGGATGATGCGGGCTGGAGCGAACTAAAAACAAAAACCGACGGTGTTACCCTTGGCCTGGGTGAGCAAAACGAACCCAATCCCGGAAACACAGTACCTGTATTCGGAATTGCGAACATTGATACTGCGCGCAAGGACCTTGAAGCCGCCGGTGTTGAATTCGACGGAGAAACAATTGTATTGGAGGGTATGGTAAGCACAGCAACATTCTACGACCCTGACAAGAATGCACTGATGTTAGCGCAGGACCTCACAAGCGATAAGTAAACCCCGTCGATTAGACTGTTTCACGTTTATACGGAAACAGCCTAAGGTGCCGATTGCGAATTCAGGCTTGCAAGTTTGGCACCAAAGCCGATAAAAACAACACCGGTGACACCTTTCAGCCAGCGCTGAAATCTAGGGTTTTTTGCAGCGCCTGCAAGACGGGCGAAAAACCAGACCATCGATGAAAACCAGATCAGGTTAATTATCGAATGGATGAATACCAGTGTGAATGACGCACCGATTGCGCCCTGAGTTTGCGAGATGAACTGCGGGAAAGCCGCGAGATAAAACATCGAGACTTTGGGGTTTAAGGCGTTGGTCAAAAATCCTTCGACAAACGCATTCAGTAATGTCCGCTGGCGCTTTGCCAGCGATACGGTTTGCGGCGCAGAATGTCCGTTCCATGCATCGCGCAGGGCTTTCAACCCAATCCAGACGAGGTATGCCGCGCCCAGCATTTTTACGATGAAAAACGCTTGCGCCGACTGAACGAGAATGATCGATATTCCCAATATTGACAGCGCGCCGTGAACATAAAAAGCCGCAACAAATCCCGCAACATTGGCAAATCCGGCAGACTTGCCGGAAGTCGGCACCGTCTTGGCTATCAGCACGCCGTTAGGACCGGGCGACATGACCAGAAGAGATGCAATAATGGTAAAATTGATCAGTGTTGCAAATTCCATGATGACCTCGTGATTGCCAGTTTGGCATAGAAAATAGACTGGTCAGATTTGGCAGGTATCATTTAACAATTGCAACAAAAATTCACTGCAACTACCCGCCCTCAAGTTCCTCGCGCAGCATTTCCAGTTCCAGCCATTCCTCTTCGCACTTGCTATGTTCAGCCTCGGTATCAGAAAGTTTTTTAGCCAGCCGTTGAAACTTCTCAGGCTCCTTGTCAAACAGCCCATCGCGCGCAAGGGCCGCATTCAGCCGGGTCATTTCGGCGGCAAGCGCTTCGATTTGTTTCGGCAGGTTTTCCAGCGCAAACTTGTGCTTGTAACTGAGTTTGCCCTTGGCCGGTTTCGCGGTTCCCGCAGGTGGTAAATTCCGCGGTTTTGCCTTGTCCTTTGCCGGTAATCCACTCACCGGCAAGGAACCCCGCTGGGCCACCATATCGGAATAACCACCGACATATTCTATCCAGTTGCCATCGCCATTGGAGGCAACGATAGAGGTTGCCACCCGGTCGAGAAAATCGCGATCATGGCTGACGACGATTACGGTCCCCGGGTAATCGGCAACCATTTCCTGCAGCAAATCAAGGGTTTCAAGATCAAGATCATTGGTCGGCTCGTCCAGCACCAGCAGGTTGGAAGGCAGTCGCAACCCCCGCGCCAGCATAAGCCTGCCGCGCTCGCCACCGGAAAGCGCATGAATGGGTGTGCGCACCTGTTCCGGCGTGAACAGAAAATCCTTCATATAGGCGATGACGTGTTTGCGGGTCTCGCCGATTGAGACCATATCACCGGAACCATCGGTCAACGCCTCGCCCAATGTCCATTCAGGGTTGAGTGACTGGCGTTTTTGGTCAAGCACCAGAATATCGAGATTGGCACCCAGTTTCACTGTGCCCGCATCCGGCTCAAGTTTGCCGATCAGCATATTCAGCAGGGTGGTCTTGCCCGCCCCGTTGGGCCCGACAATACCCAGTCTGTCGCCGCGGGCAATGATGGTCGAAAACGGTTTGACTACCTGTTTGTCGCCAAATGACTTCGATATTCCCTTGACCTTAGCCACCAGTTTGCCGGAAACATCGCTTTCGGCCAGGGAAATTTTCACATCACCGGCGACGTTTTTTTGCTCACTGCGTTGTTGGCGCAAAGAACCAAGGTCAGCCAACCGTTTCATGTTGCGCTTGCGACGACCGGAAACCCCGTGAACAACCCAATGTTCCTCACGCACGATTTTGCGGTCGAGCTTGTGACGCTCAAGGTGCTCATTGGCGAGATAGTCATCGCGCCAGTCTTCGAATTTATCAAATCCCTTGTCGAGAAGCCTGGTTACACCACGGTCAATCCACAGGGTCTTGCGGGTGAGGTTCTGCAAGAACCGCCGGTCATGGCTGATCAACACCATTGCCGAACGCAATGAACGCAGCTCGTTTTCAAGCCACTCAATTGCCGGCAGATCAAGATGGTTGGTCGGTTCGTCCAAAAGCAGAATATCGGGTTCCGGTGCCAGCGCCCGGGCAAGGGCCGCACGGCGCGCCTCGCCACCGGAAATTTTTTGCGGGTTTTCGCGGCCGCTCAGCTGCAATTGTTCCAGCAGATATTGCGCCCGGTAGGGATCATCACCCGGCGCAAGCCCGGCTTCGACATAGGACAAGACGTTATCATATCCCGACAGATCAGGTTCCTGCGGCAGATAGCGTATTGTCGTGCCCGGCTGAACAAACCGTTCCCCGCCATCGGCTTCAATCAGACCGGCTGCAACTTTGAGCAAAGTCGATTTGCCAGAACCATTGCGCCCGACCAGACAAAGCCGTTCGCCTTCGCTGACCGCAAGGTCGGCACCTTCCAGCAGCGGCGTTGCTCCGAAAGTCAGGTGAATATCTTTTAAGAATAGAATTGGCGGAGCCATCTTCAATCACTTTCAGATTGCAATATCAGGCAAGCCCGATAATTGTCGCCATTTCCGGCCAGCCATCCCACAACATCCGCAACGAGGTGATGATCAATACAATCAATCCGAGATAGGAAATCCAGTGATATCGGGTCAGCAGTTTGACGATAATGCTGGCACCAAAACCCATCAGTGCAATAGCCAGCAGCAGGCCAAAAATCAACAGCCCGGTATTTTCCCGCGCAATCGCCGCCACTGCCAGAACATTGTCAATCGACATCGATAAATCGGCAATGGTTATCGAGATCAGTGCCTGGGTCATGGTGCGTTTTGGCGGTCCCTGATAACCGACAACATTTTCGGTTTTGGCAGCCCGTTCTGCCACCTGTCGCCGAATTTCGTCCCACAGGCGCCAGGATACCCATAACAACAGCAGCCCGCCGAGAAACAAAAGCCCTTTGATCGCTAACAGATAGGTAGCAAAAACTGCGAAAATTATGCGTAATCCGGCCGCCACGACCATGCCAAAAACAATGGCCCGTTTGCGCAGTTCCGGCGACAGGGATGCCGCCGCCATGCCGATGATCAGCGCATTGTCACCCGACAGCACAATATCCGCCAACACAATTTGAAGGAAATCGAGGAAAATCTGCATTACTGGGTGAAATCCCGCTTTTATTTATCGTTGTTAATACACAATTTTGCTTGTTCAGGTTTCACCGGCAAATAAAATTGCAAGGTTTGCAGACCGCCCCGCCACTTGTAATAAATCTGACCCGGTTTGTCATGGATTGTTCGACAATCATCAACCCTGATTAAATAGGCATATGGACCGGGGAAGTCCAACCAAAATGCGCGTTTTTGAATATTTCTGCACCTATCGGGCGTCACAGCGCCAAAGGTGCGTTCTCCTTCACCTGTTCCAGCACAATATCCGAGC
>JALTNS010000031.1 GCA_027000565.1 Rhizobiaceae bacterium
GCACTGTTGCGTTGTTTAAGCTCCCGGGTAAGCGCAGAAGAAAACCGGTCTCGCGACCGTACCAGCACCAGTATATCTCCAGCCGTCACAGGTCTGTTTATTCGGTCCTGCCCCTTGCCTTCGAGCATGGAATTGTTTTCGAGCCAAAAACCGATCTGATCGGCAATTTTTACAGCAAGCTGAGCCTGTGGATCGTTACGCCCCATCTGGTCAACGGGCAGGTGCCATTCTTCCGGTTCTTCCTGCTTCTGCTTTTTCAGCATCGGCCAGATGTCAACCATGCCCGGATAATGCTGTCGGATTGTGGTGTGAACGGTTGGCTGGCTGTCACGGCCAAGGCCGGCATAATTTTCCGCGTAAGAAAACACCCGGTCAACCGCTGAAAGCACATCAGGAACCGAGCGAAAGGAAAGTTGCAAATCAACATTGGCGAATGGCTTGAGGGCTTTATTGGCAAGGCCCGTCAGCCGGTCACGCTGGTCGGCAAAGGCCGCCGGCTGCGCACCTTGAAACGAATAAATTGATTGTTTTTCATCTCCTACAGCAAACACGGTTCGATCTATTTCACGCGCGCCGGCCCCTGAAAAAAAATCTTCGACCAATGCGGTAATCACCTGCCACTGGTGCGGGTTGGTATCCTGCGCCTCATCAACCAGCACATGATCAATACCCTGATCAAGTTTGTATTGGACCCAGTGGCATGCACCGGAACGGCCAAGGAGTTCGGCGGTACGGATAATCAGGTCGTCAAAATCCAGTAGTCCACGGGCCTTTTTGGCGACTTCGAAACGACCGATCATTGCCTCGGCGATTGTAAATAGCGCCTCACTGGCCTTGATTTGCCGCAACAGATGAAGCCGTTCACAGACTTGCTGGAAATATGCCATTTCACTATCGAAACGTTCCATCAGATGAGGGACCTGTTTGCTCAAAGTGGATGTGTAAAGACCACCGGTTTTTCGCAAGGTGCCGGACTGGGTGAGCAACAATTCCTGAAGCAGTTCAAACCTGGTCTCACCGGTTTCTGCACCAGCAATAGCGCGTAGCCCGGCAGCAAATTTTTGGTTTTTGGTAACCCCTGTCGCATCTCCGGCATCGGCGATTTCGGTCAATTCGTGCGGCGTGAGCACTGTGTTTGCATATGCATCATCAATGAGTGCTCCGGGACTGTCATCGGGTGCAAAATTCAAATTTTTGCGCAATGTCGCCATGGCCGGCGCAACACCTCCGGCCTGTTTGAACCAGCGATTGAGACTGTGTCTCTTGCGCACAATCTCCCTGAAAGATTGCTCAATCTTGTGGTCGCTGGCAGTTTGCAGAATATGGTCAAATGCGCGTCCGAGGTTGCTGGTTTCGTCTTTGCTCGCATCAACAACCACCTCTTGACGGGCATCTTCGATCAATAGAGTTTGCGCGCGCTCATCAAGAATTTCAAAATGTCCGGCAATATTGGCCTCAAGCGGAAACTGGTGCAACAGGGCTTCGCAAAATGCGTGAATGGTCTGGATTTTCAAACCGCCGGGAGTTTCGAGCGCCCGGGCAAACAACCTCCGTGCATTGCAGATAAGTTTTTGGTTCACCTTTTCGCCGGTCATATCCTCCAGAGTCGAAGTCAGTTTTTCCTCGTCCATCATCGCCCAATTTGACAGGGTCTCAAAAACCCGATTGGACATTTCGGCGGCAGCCGATTTTGTGAATGTCAAACACAAAATGCGGGACGGATCGAAACCCGCAAGCAGCAAACGCACCACCCTTTGGGTGAGCACATAGGTTTTACCAGACCCGGCATTCGCCGAAACCCACGCCGAACTGGAAGGGCTGGACGCGGTCGACTGCCTTTGGCGGGTAATGGGATCAACTTTTACCCCCTCTGATGATTGCGCATTCACTGAAAAGCCTCGTTTTCTTCGTCCTCAACGGCCCATTCCATCACCCTTGCCAGATGATCATAATCACCAAATACATCACCCTGTTTGAACGGTCGTGCCCGCGACAGGTACCCCTTGTTGGGGTTTTGATAGGCCGCAATGATTGCTTGCAGCGCGGTCCAGGCTTTGAGACTTAATGTATGGGCATCAAAATCCTCCTTTCCCCCCGCCAGCTCGTCAGATTTGAAACCACCAGAAGCGCGAAGCCGTACATAAAAAAGGCCGTCAATCTGGGTTGATTCTATCCCCTCGAAACCGCCCTTGAGGGCCAGCGCTCCCTCCAGCGGTAATTGCGGCGCCAATAAAATATTAGCCTGTTTGACCGCCGGATTGGTGCCGGTTTTGTAGTCGATAATTGTGTGGCCGCCAGAAGGGGAAAGATCAATACGGTCCGCCCGCCCGATGATTGTAAATCCGCTTGAATCCACTTCAAGTTTTGCCGGCAGCTCGACAAATGTGGCAGCAATATCATTCGCGCGTTGATGTTCCCATTTGATAAATTCATCGGCAATTTCCAGAAAACGCGGCCACCAGAATGCTGTGATATTTTCTGGCAAGCCCGTCGCGGCAAAATGTTGTCGGGCTATTTCTATAAGGTTTGACAATGTATTGGCATCTTTCGCCGCCATTACATCTCTGCTGAAATTTTCAAAAATGTCGTGATATAAATTTCCCCGTTCGCGGGCATCGGCTTCGCGTCTGACCGGCTCCACTGGCTGAAGTTTGAGAACATGTTTGGCGTAAATCGCGTAAGGGTCGCGTATCCAGGTTTCAATTTCGGTAATGCTTAGTTTTACCGGTCGCCTGTCCAGCGGTGGTTTTGGTTCCGGTCGCGAAATCGTCTGTATATTCTCTTTAATCCCGCCTGCAGGGTGATCAATTGCCTCGGCCCAGTCGAGATATACCTTTCCGCGCGCTGTCATCGCACTTTTGGCGTCATCACCGGCAAGCGTCAGCAATCGTTGCAGCCATCTTGAGGGAACCGTTGGTGCGTTATCTGCCCGTTTTGAACGGGAAATAATCACCTCCGCCGTGCCAAGCGCCATTTGAATGTCGTGTGCTGCAAGACCAATACGACGTTCCGGCGGTTCAAGTGCCAGGGTGTTTTTCATCGGCCGGTTGAGGAACGGGTCGTTTTTTGCAGCAGCTGGCCAGGTTCCTTCGTTCAAACCACCAAGAATGATGCGGTCAACCTGTTGCAACCGCGCTTCCAGCGGTCCCCAGATCGACAATCTGGAATGGGTCTTTCTATGCGGGCGAACCGGACGCGAGGCCAGTAGTGCATTATACAAAGACGGCCATTCGTTGGCTTCAACCTCTTCGCCAAATTCCGGTGATTTCGAATACAGCTCGCCGAAAAATCCGGCAAGCGCCTCGCCAGCCTCATCACTGTAAAGGTTGCCGGGTTCAGCGTTTTCGTCCGCGGCAGTATGTTCCAGTGCGTGAATTGTCTTTTCCACCAGCGCATCCAATGGCAATGTCTGGCCAGCCAGCTCAAAAAGTGGTGCCAATGCCCTGTCCATTGATATTGCCAGTTGTTCAGCATGCACCCAGCCTTCCTGCGACAGTCGCTTTTGCGCCGTTGAAAGTCTTGTACCGCTGGAAATTCGCATCTTAGCCGCTGTTACCGCTGATTGGTATTCACCGGGCACAGGTGGTGCAATATTGCCGCGAATAACCCCGATTTCAAATGTCTCTACAGCCATTTTTACGGCTGACGGCTCCATGCCAAACTGCGCAACCGGGTGTTTTAGCAATGACAGCAACAGGACCGGATCGACGGGCGCAAGAGTGACGGCCAAAACCAGTCGGACAAATGAACCTTGTGCGGTTTCCATCAAGGGAATACCGGCGGAATCGTCAACCTCGATGCCAAAGCGTTTAAGCTCGGTGGATACCCGCCGAGCCAGCACCCGGTCCGGTGTGATCAGCGCTGCTGTCTTTTTCTCAATTGTGAGCGCCTCCCGCATCGCCAGTGCAATGGCCAACGCCTCCTGTCGCTCATTTGCTGCATCAATCATTGATACACCGGAAAACGCCCGGACAGACATTTCATCTGAAAGGCGTTTTCGAAATTCAGGCCAATGGTCGGTTGCCTCAGATGGCTCCAGTGACAAACTGACAAACCGCTCCCGCAATCGTGCATATCCGGAACTGCTCTCCTCGATACCACCAATGGGTTCGACCTGACTGCGTGTCACCCCGATGTTATCGAGCAGTTTTTTCAGCCCGTATTGCGGATGGCCCGGTGCTGCGGCCTGCTCGTGACTTGTCCGCATTTGACGGTCGGTTATTTTTGCATCCAAAACAGTCAGACTGTTCCAGACTTCATCATCCATGTCGCGGTCCAGACCGGGCAAAACCACAGCACCGTCTTCCATTTCGGCAATGGTTTTAAGCAGATTTGCAGTGGCCGGGATTGAACCTGTGGAACCGGCGGCAATAACCGGCCCGGATGATCCGATTCTCCGGTAAGTCTCTGCCTGCCGATGCAACAGAATCCCGCGTCTTGACGCAACATCCATGGCGCCGCGTTCCCGCAATATTTCGGGCCAGCTGCTGGTGGCAATCTTCAAGAATGCCAGCGTCAGTTGCCACCAGTCGGCATGATCGTCAGGCACCAGCTTTTCCAGCAGCGACCAGTCGGCTTCCTCGGTCGCAACACTGTCCATCAGGGTTGCCAGATCATTGGCCAGCCAGGCCGCATCGCTGATCGAAGACGGTACAACAATTGCTTCATTTTCGAACAGCTCGTCAGATGACGCGTCAAGCGCGGCGGTCCATTGGCGGATCATTCGTGTTAACAACAATTGCCGTTCCAGGCTACCGATTACCGGCCCAAGATCAAGCGCATGATCGCCCGGCTGATCAAAAGTAAACTGATCTTCCTCGATGTCACCTAACGGCAATATGCGTGGCAGCAAAAGCGCATTTTGCTGCGCGCGGGCGACAAATTCAGCCTGCAATGCCCGCGCTGCGCGCCGGGTTGGTACATAGATCGTTACCCCGGCAAGCGCCAGTGCATCTGTCTCAGGGCCAAAACCCGGTATCAGCCGACCCGACATCAATGCATCAACCAGGGTGGACAAAAACGGGGCGGCAGGTGGAATTGAATAAAGCCTCGGCTTATGGTCCTTGTCCCGTCGGCTCATAATACAGCGCCTGCTGCAATCGCCTGCTCAGCCTGTGCAATAGCCGCCGGTGTGCCCACATGCAGCCAAAGACCTTTCATAGGCACTGCGTAAAATCTGCCTTTTTTAATTGCCTCGTCAAACAAAAGGTTGAGTGAAAATGCCCCATCCGGGCCGTTGGCAATGATTTTTGGCGAATAAATTCCGGCACCTGCATAGATATAAGGTGCCGACGGGCGCTTGCCACGTCTGGTTAACCGGCCGTCCGGCGCCATAAAAAAATCACCCTTGCCATCAAAACCAACCGCCTGATCGTGGTTTGCAACCAACAACAATATGTCCATTTTGTCAGCGTCCCAGACATCTGCCATGATTGCCAGATTCCTCTCCTGATCATTAACCCAGAATGAATCAGCATTTAGCAGATAAAACGGTTTCGGGCCGAGCCAGTCGAGGGCCTTTTTTGCCCCACCACCGGAATCAAGCAGTTCGCCACGTTCATCGGAAACAATGATTTCCGGCGAGATTCTGTCTTCAAGGTGGTTTTCTATCTGGTCAGCAAGATAGTGAACATTGACCACTGTTTTTCCAACGCCAGTTGCGGCAAGCGTATCAAGCGCATAATCGATCAGGGTTTTGTCGCAAACTTTTAACAGGGGTTTTGGCGTTTTATCGGTCAGCGGGCGCATGCGCGTACCAAGGCCGGCTGCTAATACAATGGCTGTTTCAGGGTAGACTGTTGGACTGATAGTCAATGTTTTCGGCCTCAGGACAAATTCAATCTGAACGATTCGCAATTACCGTAAATCATCCAATGCACGATTGGAAATCGCTTGCACCTAGAACGCTTCATCATTTGATGGAAACACTCTCGACTTAATTCGCTCACGGCCATTTGTGCTGCGCACGGCCTCCGCGGGGCGGCGCACAGGCGCCGGGCCACCCTTGCGGCCTGACTGTTTCCGTATAAACGTGAAACAGTCTAATCAGAACCAGACGTTAAGACATCGGTGTTGTCGCAATACCATTGTTTCAGTTCCGTCAGCGCCGGGTGTTCGAGACATTTTCGCAGGTAAGTTTTGAGGCGCGGCAAGTGCGCCAGATAGGCGGGTTTGTTGTCACGCTGATCAAGTCGGACAAAAATGCCAAGAAGTTTTGTTGCCCGCTGGGCTGAAATTATTGCATAGGATTCAAGAAACCCGGCTGAATCAAATTGTGGATTGTTGTTTGCCCGTGCGGTCAAATAGGTATCGATCAACACTTGTTCCAATTCGGGTGAAACAGTAACCCGCGCATCCTGGGCAAGAGAAGCAAAATCATAGGCACAGGGACCGATAACCGCATCCTGAAAGTCAATCAATCCGACCCGGTCAGTGCCTGAATTTTCTTTCAGCCACAGAATATTCGGCGAATGAAAATCCCGCAAGGTGAGGGTTTTGTCGAATATCTCTAACCGCGAGGTTAGATTTTTCCAGATTTCGTCAAATTGCCGCTGTGTCGCGTCATCTGCCGGCTTGCCATTTACCCGCGGCAAGTACCACTGAATCAACAGATCGGTTTCAATCATCATTGCAACCTGATCATAGGCTGGAATGCGGTGATCAATACCATCTTTCATTTTTACTCTGTCGGGCCATTTGATCGCATGTAACTTGGCCAGCGTTTCAACTGCAGCCACATATTTGTCCTGATCAGGCAGGCCATGTTGGTCCAGCACACCTTCGTTACCCAGATGACTGATGAGTAAAAACCCGGCTTCCATATCCCGGGCAAATATTTCAGGTGTCTGAAACCCCTCTTGACGAAGCAATTGGGCAATTGCCACAAACGGGCGGACATCCTCGGCCAGATGGGCAATCTGTGAATAGGGTTTGCCATCCCTGATAACCGGCCCATCGGCCATTGAAGGCGAATTCATCAGAATACGCCTGTCCAGGCCAATCGAAACTGTTTCATAGGTTCGGCTCGAAGCATCGCCAAGCAGATATCGGCGTGTCGCATTCTCTTGCCAGTTCGTATCGAGAAATCTGCGGATCGCCAGACTTCGTTCAACGCGTTCCAAGATCGCGCTGTTGCCTGAAATTTGTACAGATCGTGAATGCGCATCAAGATGCGTGATCGATATATTCAACCCGCCCTGCGGCAGAAATTCTTCTGCCCGTTCAGGCCATTCAACCAACGCAATTCCGGTGTCGAGCGCCTCGGAAATTCCCAGTTGCTCGACCTCCTCCGCCTCTTCAAGACGATAGAGATCAATATGGGTAATTGTGCCTAAAGGCTTATTGGGCGGATATTCCTGAACCAATGTAAAAGTAGGGCTTGGAACTTCCAGCGTCAGGTCATCATTGGAGGCTCTGATCAAACCGCGTGCAATCGTCGTTTTGCCGGCTCCCAGGTCACCGGACAGCATAATTAGATCGCCCGGCTTCAAAGCCAATGCCAAATCTTCTGCGAGCAAAGCGGCGGCTATCTCGTCTTGCAGCTCAAGATAAATAGAAGGCTCATCCATATCGGGATTATTCAGCTGCTTCTGAAGCTGTTGATGGATTGCGCGGGAAACGACAAATTACCGTGGTACCCTTACCTTTTACAGAATTCAGTTTCGTCGTCCCGCCATGCAGCTCAACAAAGCTTTTGACAATCGCCAGTCCAAGCCCGGCACCGCCACGGCGCTGGGATGAAGAATGGCTCTCAAACCGCTTGAACACTGTATCCAACACTTCTTCCGAAATTCCATTGCCGGTGTCTGTCACTTTGAATATTACATTATCATGGTCATTTTCGCAGACCAGCGAAACTGTTGCTCCATCGGGTGAATGGTTGACCGCATTTGAAAGAAGGTTGAACAATACCTGGCGGACCCGGTTCTCATCGGCAATAAATTGCGGACTGGCGGCCGGTAATTGCAGGTCAAGCGCAATACCGCGCTCGCGCATCCGGTCTCTCACTCCGTCTGTTGCAGCATCCACTACCGCTTCCACATCAATCTCCGAAAGATCAAGCTCCATGATACCGGCATCAACGGTTGCGAGGTCAAGGATGTTGTTAACAATGGCCAGCAGCGATGATGACGATGTATTTATGTGATCGAGATATTCACTTTGTTTTACGTTCAATTTTCCAATCTCGGCACTGCCAAGCAGTTCTGAAAAACCGATAATATTGGTCAACGGT
>JALTNS010000032.1 GCA_027000565.1 Rhizobiaceae bacterium
TCCGATTCGTCTCCGTGGGCGCCACTTCAAGTTGACCGATGCTATCGTCCTCACGGCAGCCGCTCTTTTTGAACAGCAATTTGACAGCAAAGACTTCTGGGTGCTTATTTATCCCGAACATCCCAGCGATGAATTCAATGGTCGGGAGATGGCCGCCCGCTTTGCGCGGAATGGCCTTCGGGTTCTGGATTATTCAGACCTCTTTGACTCCAATGAAGGGGGATATTTTTTCCTCCCCTATGATCCCCATCCGACAGCGAAAGCGCACCGGGAATTGACGGAAAAACTGGTTAGTGACCTCCATTTTTCGGATCCCGTGCCATAGTTGAAGATCGCACTTTTCTTGACTTTTAAGCCCCCTGATTGATAAAGTTGCCTCCTTCCGAGTGGCGGGCCGTATTCAGACCAGCAGGAGCCTTTTCATGATTCAAGAGACCCTTTCGCGCCTCGTACGCCGCGAAGATTTGAGTCGCGAGGAGGCTGCTTCCGTCATGCGAATGCTCATGACGGGGGAGGCGGCACCCGCGCAGGTGGGTGCTCTTCTGACGGCGCTCGCGATGAAGGGGGAAACGGTAGAGGAAATCACCGGCTTCGCCGAGACTATGCGGGCCATGTCGACTAAGATTCCCACAACCTCTACCGGCATGGTAGATACCTGCGGCACGGGGGGGGACAAGTCAGGCACCTTTAATATTTCTACCACGGCGGCTTTTGTTGTGGCAGGCGTGGGAGTCCCGGTTGCCAAGCACGGCAATCGGAGTGCTTCAAGTTTGTGCGGCAGTGCAGATGTGCTGGAAGCCCTCGGGGTAAACCTTGATGTCAGCCCCGAATGCGTGGGGGCCTGTGTGGACGAGATTGGCATTGGCTTCCTCTATGCCCGAAACCTTCACAGTGCGATGAAGCACGTTGCCCCGATTCGCGCCGAGTTGAAGCTGCGCACGGTATTTAATATCCTCGGTCCCCTTACCAATCCGGCGGGGGCCGAAGGTCAGGTGATGGGTGTTTTTGACGAGGACCTCATCAAGGTGTTGGCTGAGGTACTTTTACAACTGGGCAGCCGCCATGTTTTTATTGTGGCAGGCTCCGATGGACTCGACGAACTCACCCTGACTGGCCCTAGTTCGGTGGCAGAAGGGAAGGATGCGAAAGTGACTACTTATACGGTGGAACCCGGTCAGTTTGGGCTTTCCACGGTATCTCCCGAGGCCATTAAGGGGGGAGACGCCGCTACCAATGCAGCCATTCTTCGTGCTGTATTGGCGGGTGAGACCGGTCCAGCACGCGATGTCGTCGTTCTTAACGCAGCTCCTGCGCTGGTTGCGGGCGGATCCGCTGATTCCATTGCCTCTGGTGTAACACAAGCACAGGCCGCTATCGATTCCGGGGCGGCTTTGGATAAACTCGAACAACTGATTCAGAGAACCCATGATTCTTGATCCCATCCTGGAAAACAAGCGTGCCGAGGTAGAGGCCCGTAAAATAAGTACTCCCCTGTCGGAATTGAAGGAAAAGATCGAGCTTCTTCGTAAGCCACGTGATTTTCGGGCGGCCTTGCGTCAGGACGGCATCAGCCTTATCGCTGAAATAAAGCGTGCATCGCCCTCAAAGGGAGATATCCTGCCAGATGTGGATGCGGTCGAAATCGGAGCTCTCTATGAGCATACGGGTGCCTGTGCAATATCGGTGTTGACGGATGAAAAATTCTTCAAGGGGAAGCTGGAAGACTTAACCAATGTGCATCGGCACGTTCAGGTTCCCTGCCTCCGTAAAGATTTTATTGTCGATGAATACCAGATTTACGAGGCTCGTGCAGCATCCGCCGATGCGATTCTTCTCATCGTGCGTTCTCTTTCTGATGAAGCGCTCAAATCCTTTTATCAGTTGGCCCGTGCGCTGGAGATGGATGTTCTGGTTGAAACCCATACGGCGGAAGAGATAGAGCGAGCACTCAACGCTGGTGCGCATATCATTGGTATTAATAACCGCGATCTGGATACCCTGGAAGTCGA
>JALTNS010000033.1 GCA_027000565.1 Rhizobiaceae bacterium
ACAATTCCTGGACATTGGCCTGTAACAGCCGGTAACCGACATTGCCAAAAAGCTTTTGCCGACCATTGTTCATAATGAAGGTCGGGCTGCCCTCGACATTCAGCTTTTGCGCCTGATCATAATCGGCTGCAAGCTGCGCAAAGGCCTCTGATGAACGAATTTTTGCATCCACCTGATCACAATCAATATCGAGGTTTTCGGCAATATCACATTGCACTTTCCAGTCGGAAATATCGCGGGCATCGGCGAAAAAGGCCAGCCGCATCGCCCATGCACCTTTGGTTGAGGCGCGATCAAAATAGGGGATATCAGCGAGTGCATCGCCATGTTGTTCACGCTCAAGAATTTCGATCGCCTTCAAAAACAAATGGGCACTGGCAGAAGTACGTGGTCGTGCATCAAGCCAGATGCGGTTGTTCACCTCAATATGGGGAAAATCCTTTGCCACCTCCATCAGATGTTGATTGAAACCGGCAAAACCACCTTGAGCCTTCCATTTGGTTTCAATCTTGCTCCAGGTGTCTGGAAAGACTGAGCAAAAATGCGGCTCGATGGATATCTGATCGCCAAATTCAGCAACCAGTTTTTCAAGCCTGCGCTGGGCAATATAGGCCCAGATGCACAGCACATCGGAATAGTAGGATATTTTAATCGGGGCCATGTTTATTCCTATCAGACACTACTTGCGATATTACCGTACTCCGGCATATTTAACACCACTGAGATCGGCCATTTCACGTTTCCAGCTGGTTAAATCATCCAGATTGAAGTCGCTTAAACTTGAATGACCACAGGCGCGAGCCATAACCTGCATCAGTTCAACGCTTGCACCAAAATAACGCTCTAGACGCAAAGCGCCCTCTTGCACGTTCAACCTGGCCCGCAATTCAGGCTTCTGGGTTGCAATGCCGGTCGGGCAGTTGTTGGTGTTGCAGATACGCGCCGCAATACACCCAACCGCCTGAATGGCTGAATTGGAAAGCGCAATCGCATCCGCCCCCATGGCCATCGCCTTGATGAAATCTTCCGCCATGCGCAGCCCGCCGGTTATGATGAGCGTCACTTCATTGCCGGTCCTGATATCCAGGTGCCTTCGCGCCCGGGCAAGGGCCGGAATGGTCGGCACACTGATGTGATTGCGAAAAATCAGCGGTGCTGCTCCAGTGCCACCACCTCGCCCATCCAAAATGATGTAATCCGCCCCGGCTGCCAGCGCAAAATCAATATCATCCTCAATGTGGTTGGCGGAGAGCTTGAAACCAATCGGTATGCCGCCGGACCGTTCGCGCACCTCATCGGCCAGTTTGGCAAATTCCGCTGGTGTATCAAGATCAGCAAATGTCGGCGGCGAGATTGCATCTTCGCCGGGGGTAAGCCCGCGCACTTCGGCAATTTTTGCGGTCACCTTGCTGCCCGGCAAATGCCCTCCGGTGCCGGTTTTGGCACCTTGCCCACCTTTGAAATGAAAAGCCTGTACTTTTTCCACCAAATCCAGCCGCCAGCCGAATTTGGCCGAAGCCAGTTCATAGAAATACCGGCTGTTTTCAGCCTGCTCTTCGCCAAGCATACCGCCTTCGCCGGAACATATCCCGGTGCCAGCCAGTTCCGCTCCACGCGCCAGCGCAATCTTGGCTTCCTCTGATAATGCACCAAAGCTCATGTCGGAAACAAACAATGGAATATCAAGGCTTAACGGGCGTTTAGCCCGCGGCCCGATTATCACGCTGGTGGAAACGGCAACCTCATCCATCAGCGGTTTGCGGGCCATTTGGGCCGGTAATATCTGAATATCATCCCAGTGCGGCAAGTCTTTGCGCGGCACCCCCATTGCACCCATTTCACCGTGATGGCCAAGTTTCGACAACCCGTCGCACGCCAGTTCATGAATACGGGCAACGGTTGGTTCTTCAGGCGTTGGCACCGCTTCAATTTTGCCGGATGAAGCCTGGAGCGGAACTTCATCACCAATATTGAGATCTCCCAATGT
>JALTNS010000034.1 GCA_027000565.1 Rhizobiaceae bacterium
AATTTATACCCAGCCGATTCAGCAAAAATGGGATGCAAGGCTGCATCAGGCGCTCGACAAGGCCAAGCAAGCCGGCGAAATTGACTATGTGTTTTCTGAGAAGGTTGCCAATACCGACTATATCCGGGTGCTTCGCGAGTATGCGGAAAGTGGTGTAAAACTCATTGTTGGTGAAGCCTTCGGTATTTCGAAAGAGGCCCGCAAGGTTGCTGACGAGTACCCGGAAGTTGCGTTTCTTATGGGAGATCCGTTCAAGCCCTATGGAACCAACTTTTCCGTGTTCGACAATTACATCCACGAGCCCTGTTATCTAATGGGGATTATTGCCGGGTCGATGACCAAGTCGAAAAAGATTGGCATGGTTGGCGGCTATCCGATTGGCGAGGTTAATCGCCTGTTCAACGCATTTCAGGATGGCGCGCGCTCAGTTGATCCTGATATTCAGTTCAAGGTTAACTTTATCGGCTCGTGGTATGATCCGCCAAAAGCCAAGGAAGCAGCATTTGCCCAGATTGAGACAGGGGTTGATATTCTTTATGCCGAACGTGCAGGCGTGGTTGATGCGGCTCGGGAAAAGGGCATTCTTGCCTTCGGCAATGTCAATGACATGAACAAGGAAGAAAACGGCACCGATGTGGTTGTCACTTCCGCCCTGTGGCACATGGAAAACGCCATCAACCATGCGATTGGCCTGGTCAAGGCTGGAACATTCAAGGCGGAAAACTACAAGGAATGGACAATGATGCAAAAGGGTGGTGCCAGCCTTGCACCCTATTATGAGTTTGAGGACCGGATTCCGGCAGACGCCAAGGCAAAAGTCGAGGCCGTTAAAGCTGATATCTTGTCCGGCAAATTTGTTGTCAATATCAACGATAACGAGCCGAAATCGACCTATTAATCGGTCGGATTAATGCCCGTTCTACAGCTCAAGAATATCACCAAGCGGTTTGGTTCGCTGGTGGCCAATGACGGTATAAGCCTGTCATTGGCGGCAGGTGAGGTTGTTGCCCTGCTTGGCGAAAATGGTGCGGGTAAGACCACATTGATGAACATACTCTTCGGCCACTATCTGGCCGACGAGGGTTCTATTGAAATTGACGGCAAGGTGTTGCCTCCCGGTTCAACTGATGCGGCCATCGAAGCCGGAATCGGTATGGTTCATCAGCATTTCACACTTGCTGATAATCTGACCGTTCTGGAAAATATCACACTTGGCACTGAATCGCTTTGGTCATGGCGACAAAACAGCCGCACGGCAAAAGACAAGCTCTCCACAATGTCGGTTGAGTTCGGTCTTAGCATTAATCCTGATATGGAAGTAGGAGAGCTCTCGGTTGGCGAGCGCCAGCGGGTCGAGATTCTCAAAGCGCTCTATCGTGATGCAAAAGTGCTGATTTTGGATGAGCCAACCGCTGTACTTACACCACAAGAATCGGATGATTTGTTTGCCACCTTAAAAAGCCTCACCGACAAGGGTTTGGCTGTTATATTTATTTCACACAAACTGCACGAAATATTGGCGGTCAGTGATCGGGTGGCGGTGTTGCGCCGAGGGGCGATTGTTGGAGAGGTGAATACCAAAGACGCCGACCGGGCGATGTTGGCGGAAATGATGGTTGGCAAAAAAGTTGCACGACCAAAACCACGGGCAATGGCCCATGGTGAACCGGTCTTGAAACTTGCCGGTATTTCAACACGTGGCGATTCATCCGGCAGTCGTCTGGAAAATATAGATCTGACAATCAACGCCCACGAAATATTTGGCATTGCCGGGGTTGCCGGCAATGGCCAAGGCGCTCTGGCTGACTTGCTTTCCGGACTTATCCAGCCGAAAGCCGGTTCGCTTGAATTGCTTGGCAAAACGATCAACAGATTTTCAGCATTTGACATGGTGGCCCGTGGTATCGGACGCATTCCAGAGGACCGGCATAAATCCGGCATTGTTGGCGAAATGCAGGTTTGGGAAAACC
>JALTNS010000035.1 GCA_027000565.1 Rhizobiaceae bacterium
GTCTGGCCGCAAGGGCGGCCCGGCGCCTGTGCGCCGTCCCCGCGGAGGCCGTGCGCAGCACGAATGGCCGCGAGCGAATTAATACGAGAGTGTTTCCATCAAATGATGAAGCACTCTAACGTAAAACATCACATCGTATTATCGGGTGATACTCGCCCTTAAGAGGGCCGCAGCATTTTATGCTGTGGCCTTTTTGTTTGACTTCGTAATGGTCGGTTGCGGCCGACGGCACAAGAGTTCGGTTGTCATCGACAACCTCACCCATTATTCACTTGCCAATAAAAGCAATTGCATTCTACACTTCCCAAATCAAAAACTTGATGTCTTCAAAACAGGTAGAAACCCTGAATTTACAGGGTCACCTTATATGTATTTCGGGAGGAAAGTATGACAGCAATATCCATGCGTGTGAACGGTCGCGAGGTTTCGGCAGATGTCGAAGACCGCACGCTACTGGTTGAATTCATTCGTGAAAATCTCAAACTGACGGGCACCCATGTGGGGTGCGATACCTCCCAGTGCGGTGCATGTGTGGTGCATGTGGATGGCAAGGCAGTTAAATCCTGCTCAATGTTGGCGGTTCAGGCCGATGGCAGTGACGTGACCACCATCGAGGGTCTGGCAACGGACGGCGAATTGCACCCGGTTCAAACTGCGTTTCACGAGAATCATGGCTTGCAATGCGGATTCTGCACCCCCGGCATGATCATGTCGGCTGTTGACATGATCAACCGCCATGATGCCAAGCTGGATGAAGCGACCATTCGGGCCGAACTTGAAGGCAATATCTGCCGCTGCACCGGCTATCACAATATAGTCAAAAGCATTCAGGCCGCGTCCGACAAGATCGCTGCAAGCTAATTTGCAAGAATTTTAGCCGCCGCACCCAACAACACAATAACCGGTGTGGGCGAGTTTTATATACAGGAGGAGATAGACCCCATGGGAGCTGAAGGTATCGGCGCAAGTGTGTTGCGCAAGGAAGACAAGAGATTTATCACAGGCAAGGGAAAATATACCGACGATTTCAAGGTTGAAGGCATGCACTATGCGGCCTTTGTTCGTTCACCCCACGCCCACGCCAGAATCAATGGCATCGACAAATCAGCAGCAGAAGCCATGCCCGGCGTTGTCGCCGTACTCGACGGCAAACAACTGACCGGCGATGGCATTGCCAATATTATTTGCGGCTGGATGGTCCACTCCAAGGATGGCAGCCCGATGAATATGGGCGGCTGGTCGGCCTTGGCGACAGAATATGTGCGTTATGTCGGTGACAGCGCGGCAGTTGTGATTGCCGATACCCAGGAAAATGCCCGCGCTGCGGCGGAAGCAGTGGATGTTGATTATGAGGTTTTGACGGCGGTGGTGAGTGCTGTGGATGCCCTGAAAGACGGTGCGCCCCAAATTCACCCGGAAGCAGCCAACAATCTGATCTTTGACTGGGAAATCGGTGATGCGGAAGCTACTGATGCGGCATTGGCCAACGCGGCCAATGTTGTCAAAATGGATATCACCAACAACCGGCTGGTTCCCAATGCGATGGAGCCTCGCGCTGCGCTGGCGATTTATGATGAAGCTGAAGAGCATCACACACTTTATACCACCAGTCAGAACCCGCATGTGGCTCGACTGGTGCTTTCGGCTTTTTATCAGGTTGCGCCAGAACACAAGTTACGGGTCATTGCGCCCGATGTCGGCGGTGGATTTGGTTCGAAAATTTATATTTACCCGGAGGAAATCGTCTGTCTTTGGGCTTCAAAGCGCACCGGCGTACCGGTCAAGTGGACGGCAGACCGTACCGAGGCATTTTTAACCGATGCCCATGGTCGCGATCATGTCTCGACCGCCGAAATGGCGTTTGATGCCGACAACAAGATCATCGGGTTGAAGGTAGATACGATCGCCAATCTCGGCGCTTATATGTCGCTGTTTTCATCGTCGGTTCCGACTTATCTTTATGCAACG
>JALTNS010000036.1 GCA_027000565.1 Rhizobiaceae bacterium
GTATACAACGCGGTCAAAAGGATACCCGTTGGGTATAGTTAGTGATTCACATTGTTGGCACTGGGATTGACGGTCAATGCTTTGCAAACCTCGTCAAGCATCTGATCGACCTTGAAAGGTTTAAAGAGGACTGCGGAGAGATCTTCTTGAGAAGCACGCACGATTGAGTGGTGCGGGTCATAGCCAAAGCCGGTCATCAGAATGACGGGCAGGCTTTTGTCTTTGCGTTGAGCTGAAGCAAAAATTTCGTACCCGTTGCGATGAGGCATACGGATGTCCGAGAGAATCAGATCAAAGTCATTGCGAGCCAGTTCGTTGATGGCTTCAAAACCGTCTTTGCAGATGGTGCAGTGACAACCATGCTTGGTGAGAATGTCGCCAATGGTGTTGCGGATGTTCACTTCATCATCTGCGATGAGAATATGTTTGCCAGCGAGGATCGGATCGTGGAGATTGCTTTTGAGATTACTTGTGCCCAGGACGGTGCGTGTGCCTTGGGCGACATCGCGGACAGCTATGCGGACGGATTCGACATTTTCGATGATTTTTTTGAGGCGGGTTCGCATATTATCATCACCGATGTATTCATCAATGAGCAGTTTGGCTTCAGCGACAATGTCATTTAGAGGCGTGGCCATTTCCTGTACCACCGAGTCTGCAATCTGCCCGGAAGTGTTGCAGCGTTCAACGACCAGCAAATTCAGCGTATTGAGTGCCATGGCAATGTACTGGCCGAAAATCTCAGCAAACTGTCGGTCATCTTCCCTAAACGCACCCACCGTATCGGACTCGACATTGAACACGCCAATAATCTTGTCATGCAGGCGAAGGGGAACCGTCAGTGAACTTTTGCAGTGTTTGATCCCCAGAATGTAGCGGGGGTCTTTTTCCGTGTCATGACAGATGTAGCTGCGACCGGTGGCAGTGACATAACCGGAGATGCCATTGCCTTCTGGTTGAGCATAAAGATCAATTTCCAAGGCCTCAGGAGGCAGGCCTTCATCAATGACAATGTCCAGTTTTTTATCACGTTCATCGACTACGCGAATATTAAAATGGTCAAAGTCCAACAGCTCTTTGGAAGTCTTGATGATTTTGTCACGCAAGAGATTCAAACGCTCAGAGGGCGTGAGTTTGGCAATGCGATCCGACTCGAGTTTGGCCAGCTCTTTGCCCGCGGTGTCAATGGCATTGATCTTTTGTTCCATTCGCTTGGAACGTGTGACATCCCAGACCACCGCCACGACCTGTGTGATTTGCTTGTCCGATTCAATGATCGGCGAGGCGATCAATTCAAAGTATTGATCCAGCCCCACGGGGAAGGAGAATTTTTTGGAAGGTGCCGCGTTGTCGTCGTAATACTGACGGCTGAGTGTGCTGAAAATTTCCACCGCGCGAGAACAAATTTGAAGGACCTGTTCCATGGCAGCAGGGGGGTAAGCCTGCATGCGTTTGTTGGACCAGACGCATGTGCCCGGCTGGTTGACCACCAGAACCCCTTCGCCAATGGTATCAAGCACCAGACTGGCTTGTTCTTGAACGAAATTTTTTTCGATCGCATCAAAGGTGTTGCAACTGGCCAGGACAAAGTCGAATTGCCCACTGCGAATCAGTGCCAGAGCGTCTTCACCTTCTGCGGGAATTTGAACCTGTGTGAAGTCCAATGCCTGGGGTTGGGCATTGACTGCGAGGATGCGTTTTGGATCGTTTGTACTCATGCGTCTGTATTTATTTTTCGTAGCTCAATGCCAAACCTGATATTTTATGAGCCAGACAATGTTCAAGTCAACGACTATTTTGAGAGGTTGATTCTCTCCCTGTTGTGGTGTGCCCCCGGAACAGAATAAACGATCACTTCTATTATACCCATCGGGTATCACTTTGACCGCGTCGAAAACGATTTGGAGGCTCAAAACAACATGCCGCGTACAAGAGCAACCGGACAAAGTCATTGACGACGGGTATACC
>JALTNS010000037.1 GCA_027000565.1 Rhizobiaceae bacterium
TGGCCTGATACATCTCAAGATATTTTTCTTTGTTGATATGGGCCGATTTGGCAATGGCTTCCGGCACTGGATAAAGCAATTCGGACATCGATGTTCTCCCCTCAATATGAGCATGTTCAAGCTGGGCCATAGCCACGGCTTCGAGTAATTATTTCACGTCATATCAAGCAGAATTGCAACCGTCCATTCGACTTGTGGCGGATAGTAACCAGGAAGATGTCAGACCCCCATCCAGCCTATTATTGCCCCTTGTGCCAGCAACACCAAAAGGTAATGCCCGGCATCGATTATCGTTAACGACCACGGTTTCATTTGAAAGCGATGATTGACAACCATCGTGGTGACAACAAATCCGACCCAGACGAAAAGTGCTGAAATCAAGCCTCGCCACAGGGTAACATCACCCACATGATTGATTACACCAGCCAGAATTAATGCCATAACAAGATGCGATATTGCGGCAATAATATAAATCAGCGGGCTACCGCCTTTTTCAACCGACTCGATCTGTTCCTGCGAAAAACCCGCGGCAGCAATCCACGGTTTGGCCAATATACTGTACCAGAACGCGCCAATTGCCATGGAGGCAACCATGGCAATTAATATTGCAACAACATTTATGCCCTCGATGATCATAAAGTTCTCTCCCGTTATTTTACCAGTCAGTTAAACAAAGATCGCCGGATTCTGCAAGCCGAGGAAAGTTGGTTAATCATTAACCATCAATCTAGTGCAAATTTTAAGGGTTCCACCCGACAATAGGCGGCTCACTCAGTAATTGCGTTTCGGAGCGCGTCATGTCTTCAATTGTTGAGAATATGCCGGAAACCTCCAGCATATCAGGGTCCAAGATCATTGTTCTTTTTATGGTCGCGGTGTTGGCCGGTTGCGCCTCTCTGCCGGGTTATAATCTTTTCGGCGGCAAGGGCACTGTAACCTTCAAGGCACCTTCCTGGTGTGTGCCGTTTCGTCTAAAACGTGTGCTGCGGCAGGTAGCCTATAAATACGGTGATGTTACGGTCTATTCGACCTATCGCAGCTGGTGGAAAAATCGCAAGGTCGGTGGCGCCCAGCGTTCGCTGCACCGTCGATGCAAGGCGGTTGATTTTGTTGTTGATGGCAATATGAGTGCCGTGTTGAGATTTGTGCGCAAAAGTCGTTCGGTTGGCGGATATAAACGCTATTCATCGGGCCATATCCACATAGACACCGGCTCAAAACGAACCTGGTAATAACAGCCTCCCTGTTAATCACTGTTCAGCCAGACCACCTCATCAACCCCGGCCAGGCGGCATTGCCGCACAAGTTCACTGTCCAGACGCGCCTTTCGGGAAGCTGACATTTTAACGCCTTTTTCCAGCCAGATATTTTTTACCTGCAACTGGTTGTCGCGACGATGGGCCCGCATATCAATGCGCCCGATGACACGATCTTTTTCCAGCAACGGAAAAACATAATATCCATATTTGCGTTTGACTTCCGGCACATAAATTTCAATCCGGTATTCAAAGTTAAACAGCCACTCCAACCGGTTACGGTCGCGTATTACCGGATCGAAGGGCGAGAGTACCCGCAAACGGTTCGGAATTTTCGGTAGATTGGCGACCATTTTGGCAATATCTGCACGGGCTATAAATTGTCGAGGTTTGGATTTGTCTGCCGACTCCACAGTGATCTCGATCAGTGTGGAGTCATTCTGCCGGGCGAGCCATTCTCTAACTTCGGCAATTGATACCAGATCCCAGTATCGCGCAATGTCTGCGGGTGTTGCAAAGCCTAGCCGTAACAGGGCCGAACGACAGGCCCAGTCAACAAACTCATCATGATCAACACGGGTGAAAAATTTATCTTCTGGCAGGGCATTTTGTGCCAGATCATAGACTTTTTGAAACCCGTCGCGCCCGGATATTGCTAATCGACCAGTACGCCACAAATATTCAAGCGCGGCTTTGCCATCGTGCCATTGC
>JALTNS010000038.1 GCA_027000565.1 Rhizobiaceae bacterium
AAACGACCAGCAGGGGCGCCTGGCACAAGGTTGTAAAAATCTGTCATAGGTCTCTCCATCTTTGCCCGACAATATTGGGCGGAATAATCTGTTGATCGCCGCATGGGAGGTTGTTTTGCGATATTTGCGGCAATATCTCGGACTTTTTAGATAAATTCTGTTCTGAATGGGTAAATATCAGTCTGAAAACCGGGAAAAAAGAGTATCGTTGTGCGATTTATGACAACAACTGTTTGTAAATTTGTCAAAATTGTAATAGATATTGAGCGCCGTTTTTCAAAATTTGTAAAGCTCAGCCATGGCCACTCAAAAAATTTTTGCCGGACCGCGCATCCGCAGAATTCGCACCTCTTTATCGCTGACACAAACAGACATGGCGTTACAACTTGGCATATCGCCGAGTTACCTCAATTTGCTCGAACGCAACCAACGCCCGTTGACCGTGCAGCTTTTGCTGAAACTGGCTAGTGTGTTCAATGTCAGCCCGGAAGAGCTGCAGGGCGGTGGCGATGCAGGCTCTTTGGCTGCCTTAAAGGAGGTATTCACCGATCCGCTGCTGGAAAGCGAACTGCCCGGTGATATGGAAATTCTGGAATTAAGCGAAATCGCACCCAATGCGTCGGTGGCGATTGCCAAACTACATCGAGCCTATCGCGAATCATTAGATCGGCTTTCCGATTTGACCAAATTGCTGAACCAGACCGGCCATAGCCAATTGCCGGATGAGGCGCGATTGCCGGTGGACGAGGTGCGTGAAAAATTCGAAACCCTGCCGGCGCATTTTCCAACTTTGGAAGATGCCGCCGCACGCATTCGCGGCATGTTGAAAATTGATGGCGATCTGTTTGCCGCGCTGAAAGCCTGGCTTCGCTCAAAACACGGAATTGCGGTTAAGCTGCTGCCCAGTCGCACCATGCCGAACTGGCGCAAAAAGTATGACCGCCACACCCAGCGGCTGTTTTTAAGCGAACGCCTTTCAGCTCAAGACCAGCTTTTGGAGGTTGCCATTGAAGTGGTGCTTTTAGCCGAACGCCAACGCATTGACGACGAGGTCGCCTATCTGAAATTTTCGTCCAACGAGGCCGACCGTCTGGCCCGGTTTGAACTGGCGCGTTATGCTGCGCTGGCATTGATGATGCCCTATGATGCAACACTCGAACTGGCCAGTCAGACGCGTTATGATCTTGAAATAATAAGCGCCCGGTTTGGCGTATCTTTTTCGCACGCAGTCTATCGGGTCATTACCCTGCAGCGGCGAAAAAAATCTGGCGTCCCGCTGTTTTTGCTGGAGGTCGATCAGGCCGGTAATACCATTCGGCGCAGCGGTGCGCGCGGATTTCCGCTGGCCCGTTTTGGTGGCGGTTGCCCCAAGCTGGTGGTGCATCAGGCGTTTGCCAATCCGGGGCAGGTATTTGTCGAACGGGTCGAAACACCGGAGGGCAATCAATATGTTACCGTGGCGCGCACCGTAATGGGGCCACGTGCCGGGTTTGGCGAACGCCCGCGCCGGACGGCCTTTTTGCTCGGGTTTGAAACCTCATACACCGATGACATTGTTTATTGCGACGCATTGCCCGCCGGCGCGCCCGGCGATGGGGCAGAGACAAGCGCGTTTGGCATCGTGCCGGTTGGTCCTTCGTGTCGCTTGTGCGAGCGTCCAGGCTGCCTGTCACGGGTGCATCCGCCACTCACCCGACCGCTGGGGCTGGATGAAATGGTGAGCGGCATGAGCGCCTATGATTTTCAGTAGGCAAAGCGACATTGTACGGGTCAATTGCAAAGCCGTGGTACAACCCCTTCAGATACCGATATTACATGCAGGGCTAATGATTTTTCAACACGGCTCTTCAATTGAGTATTGGGCCAGATTTTGAAGCTGGCGAAATCCGCATCAAGCTGGTTGAGTTTGCCATCGCCATTAGAATCAAAAGTGGCCGCCAGCGCTTCCATGTCGGTATCATCGGCC
>JALTNS010000039.1 GCA_027000565.1 Rhizobiaceae bacterium
GAATATGAACTGGCAAAAGTGCGATGCGCAGTGGATCTGCTTTTGGGCCAATTTGGAAAACCCCAAGCGTAAATATTCGCACCAAAGCTCAAAATTTTTTTTAGAAAACATTTTGCTGTTTCATCAACATACTAAGTAATATTCAAATATAATCATTTATTTTCAAATGGTTATAGAATTTCAATGTCTATCAAAAGGGTTCCCTATTGATAGGCATGAAACAAAATAGCCTATTCCGTTTCAAATTCCCCTCCTCATCAATATCACTCAATCATCCGGCGGGAACTGCATTCTGGTGTGAATGACGGAAATTACATCGATTTCGATTTCATCGGCAATATGATAAACGGCGAAATAGGGGAGGCCATTTATTGTCAACTCACGGGTATCCTCTACCCGACCGGGCCTTCCAAGCAATGGAAAATTTTCCAGAATTGTGATGGTTTGCAATATCCGCGTTACAACGCTGTCGGCAATTGCTTGGCTGGTTTCTGCAATATGGCTGTGAATGGAAACCAGATCGGCTTCGGCACGTGGTGTGAAATTAATATTCAAGGCCGAATTTTTTCCAGATTTTCGACAACGGAATGCGATTTTCCGGATGGGATTTTGCCTCTGCCAGGCTATTTTCTATTCTGGCCCTGGTCCATGCCTGATAAGCAGGCTCTGACGATTCAGGCATTGCAGTTGTTAAATCGTCAACAATGGCAGGTTTTTCTACTACTTCGCTCATAGTGTAATTCTATCATATTGATCAAGAAACGCAAAATCCCCAATCAATGCCTTTCGACAAATGAATCCAGCACCCGTTTTTGGCCGGCCTTGTCGAAGTTGATGGTCAGTTTGTTGCCGTCGATCGAGGCGATGTGGCCATAGCCGAATTTCTGGTGAAACACCCGCTCGTCCAGTTCGAAATCGCTTGTTTCAGCGCCAACAACCGACTTTGCCACCAGTTGACCGTCGATGGTGCGCGGGCCTCGCGCTCCCTCGCCACCGGCCTGATGGCCGGACCGTGTACCCCAGTTGTTTTTGGTCGAGTTCGACGCGTTGGCCTGTGCCCGTTTCCAGCCGGGCGACGTGTAGCTTGAGGTTTTGAACGGGTCGGAAGTATCAAACCGGGATTGGCCATAACCCGATTGCCCATAACCACCGTAAGATGTTGAAGCTTCGACCACGTCCACATGGTTGACTGGCAATTCGTCCAGAAATCGCGAGGGAATGGACGCCTGCCAGAGCCCGTGAATGCGGCGGTTGGAAACGAACCAGATCATCGCGCGTTGTTTGGCCCGGGTTATGCCGACATAGGCCAGGCGGCGTTCTTCTTCCAGCCCTGAACGACCGCCTTCGTCGAGCGAGCGCTGGTGCGGAAACAGCCCTTCCTCCCAGCCGGGCAGGAACACCGTGTCAAATTCAAGCCCCTTGGCAGAATGAAGCGTCATCAGATTGACCGCGTCGAGATTTTCGTTTTTGTCAACGTCCATCACCAGTGAAATATGTTCGAGAAAACCGCGCAGGCTTTCAAATTCCTCCATCGAGCGGACAAGTTCCTTGAGATTTTCAAGCCTGCCCGGCGCATCGGCGGAGCGGTCATTTTGCCAGAACTCAGTATAGCCGCTTTCGTCTAAAATCATTTCCGCCAGTTCGGCGTGCGGCATGGTTTCCATCAAATCGGCCCAACGGCAGAAATTGAGATAAAGCGTTTTTAAGGTATTGCGCGGTTTGGGTTTGAGTTCCTCGCTTTCAACGAGTTCGCTGACCGCGGCCATCATCGGGATGGAACGGGCGCGGGCGTGGTCGCGCACGATGCGTAATGTGGCATCACCCAGGCCGCGGCGCGGGGTGTTGACGATGCGCTCAAACGCCAGATCATCAGCCGGTTGGGCTGTTACCCGCAGGTAGGCCAGGGCGTCGCGAATTTCCATGCGCTCATAAAATCGCGGGCCGCCGACCACCCGGTAATTCAGCCCGAGCGAGATAAAACGGTCCTCAAATTCGCGCATTTGAAACGAGGCACGGACCAGAATTGCCATGTCGTTGAGATTGGCACCCTTGCGCTGCAATTGTTCGATTTCCTCACCAATGGCGCGGGCTTCTTCTTCTGAATCCCATGCGGCTGCGACCTTGACCTTTTCCTCGTCAGGATCATCCATTTCGGTAAACAGGGTTTTGCCCAGCCGTCCCTCATTATAGGTGATCAGGTGCGAGGCCGCGGCAAGAATATGGCTGGTTGAGCGATAATTGCGCTCAAGCCGGATAACTTTCGCTCCGGGGAAATCCTTGTCGAAACGCAAAATATTGTCGACCTCGGCACCGCGCCAGCCATAGATCGACTGGTCATCATCGCCGACACAACAAACGTTTTTTGCGCTCTCTTCTCCAGAACGGGACTCGCCGGTGCGCTGGGCCAACAATCTTAACCACAGATATTGCGCCACATTGGTGTCCTGATATTCATCGACCAGAATGTAGCGAAAGCGTGACTGGAAATCGGCCAGTACATCGGGGTTTTCGCGAAACAGTCGGATGGTTTCGGTCAACAGATCGCCAAAATCGGTGGCGTTGAGAATTTTCAGTCGCTCCTGATAGGCGGCATAAAGCTTGCGTCCGCGACCATCGGCGAAAGCGCGGGCCTCGCCTTCCGATATTTGATCCGGAGCCAGCGCGCGGTTTTTCCAGCCGTCAATCATGGCCGCAAACTGGCGGGCGGGCCAGCGCTTGTCATCAATGCCTTCGGCGCGAATGAGCTGTTTCAAGAGCCGTATCTGGTCGTCGGTATCCAGAATGGTAAAATCAGATTTCAGTCCGACCATTTCGGCATGGCGGCGCAGGATTTTCACCCCGATTGAGTGAAAGGTGCCAAGCCACGGCATGCCTTCAACCGCACCACCGACCAGATCGGCAATGCGGTTCTTCATTTCCCGTGCCGCTTTGTTGGTGAAGGTGACCGCCAGTATCTGGCTTGGAAAAGCTTTTTTAAGATTGAGGATATGGCCGATGCGGGTGGTCAATACCCGTGTTTTGCCGGTTCCTGCCCCGGCCAGCACCAGAAGCGGTCCATCGAGGGTTTCAACTGCCTCACGCTGCTCGTCGTTCAGCCCTTCAAGGTATGTCGGAGCGGCAAGACCAGCCGGTGCCATCTGACCAAGCGCGCGCGCAGCAATGCTGCCCTGTTGTGGGGCAGTATCGGCGGAAGTTTCTTCAATTTCAGGCGCAACCGGGGTTTGAACAGGATCGACCATAGGGATTTTTCTGCTGATTCTTTCTTTGTTCTATTTAATCACAGTCGATCTACGGATACCATGGGGTACGAATAGGCGTAGCAGATTAACGGGCTGATATGGATGATTACACCGACAAATGGCTGGTAAGGGAGCGGTTGAACGTATCGCAATCGCCGTCTGATCCGGCGTTTGTGCAAAATCCATACTTGTCCTATGCCAAATGGCATCAAAATCATCCGATATTCTGGTGGCAGGAATATGGGTTCTGGTGTTTTGCCGGTTATGACCACGTGCAGGCTTTGTTTCGTGATCGCCGTTTCGGGCGGGAAATATTGCATGTGGCAAGCCGCAAGGAACTTGGCTGGGACAAAATTCCCGAACACCTTGCGCCATTTTATGCCTTTGAGGCCAATTCATTGCTGGAGCGCGAACCGCCAGTGCATACAAGACTGCGGCGGTTGGTCAACCGGGCCTTTGTATCACGGCAGGTTGAACGGTTGCGACCCCGCATTGAGGCGCTGGCGCACCAGTTGATTGACGTTTTTCCAAAAAATAACGAAGTTGATTTGCTGAAAGCCTATGCAACGCCGATTCCGGTGATCATCATCGCCGAACTACTTGGCGTTCCGGTTGAAAATTGTGACCAGTTGCTTGATTGGTCACACAAAATGGTGGCGATGTATCAGCACAATCGTGACCGCAAGATTGAAGATGATGCGGTTACGGCGACGCTGGAATTCAGCGACTTTATCAAATCCTATGTGGTAAAACGGCGCGACCACCCGGGCGATGATCTGATCTCGACGCTTATTGCAGCGGAAGAGGGCGGCGAACATTTGAGCATGGACGAATTGGTGACCACCTGCATGTTGCTGCTCAATGCCGGGCATGAGGCGACGGTTCATGCGCTTGGCAACGGGGTTAAAACCCTGCTTGAACACAGGGATCGCGAGGGGGTACCTGCGGCTGATTTGATAGGCGATGAAAGATCCACAGCGGCCGTGGTAGAGGAAATGCTGCGCATTGATGCACCTCTGCATATGTTCACCCGATACGCGCTTGAGGATTGTGAATTTGCCAATGTGCGGCTGAAAAAAGGGGATGTGGTCGGATTGTTGCTCGGTGCTGCCAACCGCGATCCGGTGCAATTTGAAAACGCTGACAGCTTTATTCCCGGGCGTACGGACGGCGGGTTGACCACCTTTGGCGGTGGAATACATTTTTGTATTGGTGCACCGCTGGCGCGTCTCGAATTGCAGGTGGCGCTGAAGGTTCTTTTTGCGCGATTGCCAAATTTGCAACTGAATAGCGTACCACAATATTCCAATCGGTATCACTTTCACGGGCTGGAGCGGCTGATGGTCAGGTGGTAACAATCAAAATCGCCCCTTGAAATGGTTTATCATTAAACTACATGCAGTTTAATTTTAAACTAAGGAGCGCGAGATGGCATCTGACAACAAGAGTCCGAAAAACCCGGCAAGACGCGGATTATTAAAAATAATTGGAGGTGGAGTGATCTTTGCAGCCACCGGAGCAGGTGCATTTCTGGCTACCCGCGACCCGGCATCAGCCCGCCAACCGTGGAACAATGCAGGGCAAAATGGAAATGATCCGCGCCGCCGTGCTTTGTCCTTTGCCATTCTTGCGCCCAATCCGCACAATCGCCAACCGTGGCTGATTGACCTTGTCGACAATGATCAAATTGTTCTTTACGCGGACCCGGAACGGCACCTGCCTGTGACCGATCCATTCGACAGGCAGATCACTATCGGACTTGGGGCTTTTATTGAAACACTGGCGATTGCGGCATCAAGGGATGGTTATCGCGCGGAAGTGAACGAATTCCCCGAGGGCAGCGGGCTGCCATTATTGGACGCGCGGCCAGTGGCTCATATTCGCATGATCAAGGACCCGGCAATTGAGGTGGAGCCGTTGTTTACGCAGATTTTGAATCGCCGTTCAACAAAGCAAGCCTATAGCGACAAAATGGTGCCTGATGGGGCAGTCATCTCACTTGAGAGGGGCGCGCGATATGGTTCCAGAATTTTTGTATCCAATCGGGCTGACCGGGTTGAGCGATTACGAAGAATCGGGTTGGAGGCCTTGCGGGTGGAGTATGTGACACCTAGAACACTGGGTGAATCCATTGATCTGATGCGTATCGGCAAGAGTGAAATTCTTGCCAACCCGGACGGGATCAGCATTGGCGGGGCATTTTTTGACTCGCTTGCATTGTTCGGCCAGTTGAACCGGGATGAAATGCGAGACCCTGATAGTTTTGCCTGGAAAACCGGACTGGACAGTGTTTTGGAACCGCTTGAAACCGGCACCGCCTATGGCTGGCTGGTTACTGACGGGAACTCCCGCACGGATCAGATTAATGCCGGGCGCGATTATGTCCGGTTTAATCTCAAGGCGACCGAACTGGGCATTGCTGTTCATCCAAATTCGCAGGCCTTGCAGGAATATGTTGAAATGGAAAAACTGTTTTCTGCAATTCATCAGGAACTGGAAGTGGAATCCCCGGCACGGGTACAAATGTTTGTGCGAATGGGCTATGCAGATGCGGGACTGCCATCGCCGCGATGGCCTTTAGCGAGCAGAATTCGAAAGGGCTGATATAATCAAACCTGTCGTCGAACCAGATGCCATTGAAATATTCCGCTTTTTTAATGAGTTGGGTATCATCAACCAGTTGTCACAAAGCTTGTTTGAAAGTGTGATGCCTGAGGGACTTACCTTATCGCAATTTGGTGTCCTCAATCATTTTGTTCGCCTTAAAAAAGTTGAAAGCCCGGCCCGATTGGCAAAAGCCTTTCAGGTTACAAAGGGTGCGATGACGAACACTTTGGGACGGCTGAACAAACAAGGGTTTATCTCCATCAAACCTGATCCGGGTGACGGGCGGGCAAAACTGGTTGAGATTACCGATGCGGGAATAGAAGCCCATCAGGCCTGTATTTCCGCGCTGGCACCACTGTTAGGGAAATTAAATGCTGATCTGGGGGTTGAAGATTTCACCAGTGTATTGCCGCATCTGGAAAGAATTCGCATCTATCTTGACAATAACCGCTGAGCTGATCGAGATTATCAATAATGGACAAAGATTACATCATCTGGCTGGAAGACGTGTTTAGCGCCGTGCCGGATACGACCCTTCGAAAGATGTTTGGCGGGGTCGGCTTGTTTCGGCGTGGGTTGATGTGGGGTCTTGCCCTGTCTGACGGGCGAATTGCTTTCAAGGCCGACGCTGAAACAGCTTTGGCTTATATCGCTGAAGGTCAAAAAGAATGGAGCCACAGCAACAAGTCTGGTGGTATTACCAAAATGGGATATTGGTACATTCCTGAATGGCTGTTGGATGATACCGATGCGTTGAATGAATGGGCCAACACGGCCTTTGATGTGGCAATGCGGGCGGACAATAAAAAGCCACCATCAAAACGCAAGTTCAAGGAGTTATAACAAAACAGACCGTAGAAAACCGGTCTATTGGTTCGGGAGAAATTTATGCATTATATTGATGAGGGAAGTGGCGACGAGACAATTGTTTTTGCTCACGGGCTGCTTTTCAACAATGAAATATTCGCCAAGCAGATTGAATATTTCAAAAACCGTTATCGTTGTATTGCCTACGACCATCGCGGGCAGGGCAAAAGCCCGGTTACAAAAGATGGTTATGATATGGATACGTTGAGCGAGGATGCGATCGGATTGATCGAAAAGCTCGCCGTTGGTCCCTGTCATTTTGTCGGCCTGTCGATGGGCGGGTTTGTGGCAATGCGAGTGGCAATCCGCCGACCTGACCTGATCAAGTCAGTCACCCTTCTGGATACATCAGCCGAAGCGGAACCAGAGGAAAACAAATCCGGTTACCGGAAACTGAATTTTATCGGTCGGTGGTTTGGCTTCAAACTGGTGATCAGCAAAATCATGCCGATCATGTTCGGCACGACTTTCATGAACGATCCTGAACGGGCTGATGAGCGAAAATACTGGGCTGATTTGATCTGCGCCAATGACCGGATAGGGGCTACCCGCGCGGTTAACGGAGTGATCGACAGGCAGGGAGTGATGGATCAGATTGACCGGATTGACCGGCCCGTGTTGATTGTTGTCGGCGAAGAAGACACGGCTACCGTTCCGGCGAAATCGCAGCGCATGAATGAAAAGATAAAAGGGTCGCAGCTGGTGATAATTCCTAAAACCGGACACCTGTCAACCATTGAATCACCCAACGCTGTTAATGCGGCAATGGATGAGTTTTTGAAAAAACTTTAACGGAAGGCCGAGGGGAGTGGCCTAAGCCACTTCTTCGGAGTTCTCCACCGGTTTGGCTGGTTTTGCCGTACGCGCCGGTTTGGCCGAACGCAAGATAAATGCCGGGACATGATCGCCCATGCCTTCAGGGGTGCGTTCTTGCTTGGCGTTGCCACGAGTCTTGCCACGCGGTTTGGCTTCTGCCGGTTTTTTGCGTTTTTCAGCCTTTGGCTTTGCCGGTTTTTCTTGAATTTCCGGCGATTTGCTTTCGGTTTCAGCCACGGCAATATCTTTAACGGCTTCTACCGCTGTTTCTGCGACCTTTTTGCGACCGGGTCTTGAAGTACGGCGGGTTTTCTCGACTTCTTCCACAGCTTCGACCGTGCGGTCATCGCTTGCATCAGTGGTGGCGGTTTTTTCCTTCGGGGCAGCTTTTTTTCTGCTACCGCGCTGCCGTTTTGGTTTTTCGTCTTCTTCTTTGGGTGCAGACGCCGCCTTGCCGGCTTTTTTGCCGGACCTTTCGATGGACGTGCCAAGCAGTTTTTCGAT
>JALTNS010000040.1 GCA_027000565.1 Rhizobiaceae bacterium
ATCTCAATAGACACCTACCGTGCATCAACCGCATTGGCTGCTGTTAATGCTGGAGCGCATATTATCAACGATGTGTGGGGCCTGCAAAAAGACCTCAAAATGGCCGAATCTGTAGCACGCACCAGTGCCGGCGTGGTTATCATGCATACCGGGCGGGGACGGAATGTGCTGACCGATGTGATCGAAGATCAACAGGAGTTTCTCGACACCTCGCTTGCTTTGGCAAAAACAGCGAACATCAGCGACGATGCCATCATACTTGATCCGGGTATTGGATTTGCCAAGGACAAACGGCAATGTCTGGCGCTGCTTGACCGGCTGGAAGAGCTGCATCAATTTGGCTATCCCCTGCTGATTGGCACATCGCGCAAACGCTTCCTTGGTGCCGTAACAGGCCGGAGCGAGGCAGCTGAACGTGATATAGCGACGGCTGCGACCAGCATTGTCGCACGCATGAAAGGTGCAACCATTTTTCGTGTCCATGATGTCGCCGCCAACCGCGATGCCCTGAAAGTCGGCGATGCCCTGATTGGCGAAAACAGATCGAATGAGAAAACCCGATGACCAGCTATCAGATTGTGTTAAAAAATTGCGCATTTTTTGCCCGCCACGGGGTGCATTCGGAAGAAGCGGTGCTTGGCCAGCGTTTTTTTGTTGATGCGCAATTGAAGGTATTGCCAGGTAATGCGCTTGAAACCGACAATATCGACGGTACGGTAGATTATGGCGCCGTATTTGCTGCAATTGAAGAAATCGTCACCGGAACAAGGCGTTATCTGATTGAAGCGTTGGCACTTGAGGTGGCAAAAGATCTTGTTGCGAGATTTGACTTGATTGCAGAGGCCAAAATCACCATTAGAAAACCAAATGCCGCAGTGCCCGGCATATTTGATCATGTGGAAGTAAAGGTCGTCTGGCCGGCCAGTTAAGCGGAACAGTTTTGCGAAAAAATCTGGAAACAAAATCCGCAATGCTTGGCATTGGCGGCAATATCGGCGATGTGGTTTCTACCATGGGCAAGGCGCTGGATTACCTTCAGGCACGGCCCGGCATTGATATTGTGCAAATCTCCCCATTGTATAAAACCCCGCCCTGGGGAATCGAAGATCAGGACTGGTTTATCAATGCCTGTGCAGAAGTGTCTTGTACGCTGTCGCCGGTTGAACTGCTTGAGCAATGTCTTGCGGCCGAAAAACATCTCAACCGCGAGCGCACCTTGCGCTGGGGACCGCGAACCATCGACATTGATGTGCTGACTTTCGAGGGTTACTCAAGTGATGAACCTTCGCTTACGGTGCCACATCCACGCATGCTCGAGCGGGCGTTTGTGCTGGTACCACTTGCAGATATTGCACCCGGTCTGGAAGTATCAGGCCACTCGGTCAGCCATTGGCTGCAAACAGTGGAACAGGGTAAAATCACCAAAATCAAGAGCAAAATACCCTGGTGGCAGAAAGCCTAGAGTTCATCATTTGATGGAATCACTCTCGATTTAATTCGCTCACGGCCATTCGTGTTGCGCACGGCCTCCGCGGGGGCCGCGCATAAGCTCCGGGCCGCCTTAGCGCCAGACTGTTTCCGTAAAACGTGAAACAGCCTAGTCAACAATAGAACTGGTTTTAAATACCCGTGCTTTGCGGTTGAGGGTAAGCCCGATCACCGGGATCATACGTTTGGCAACGCGCACCGAGATTGTGATCTGCATCCGGTTTTTGTTGCTCATATTGGCAACCATTGCGCCGTTGAGTTTTTTGCGGTTGATGCCAACCACAAGTTTTTTACCGCGCAGCCGGCCGGATACGATATCCAGACCCTTGCCCTTGGCACCATCAAGGAACTGACCACGGTATCTTGAGCCGACCTTGGTGATTTCAATTGACATCGGTTGTGAAAATATCCCAACGCGACAGGTACCGGCAATCTTCATACCGGTGACAGCCTCGGGTTTGGAGCCGTTGAACTTGCAGGTGAAACGGGTACCCTTATACTTGCCGGCAACAATATTGCCTGGGCCAGACCATGCACCCTCGATTGATTTGAAATAGGCGCGTGCCTGAGAAAAGGCTGGCAAACTGATGGAACTTGAAACGGCTACTATGCCAGCAAGAATGGCGGTTTTGAAGCTGAACATAGGAAATTCCTTACACGTCATTAGATTACACACTCGATTCCAATATCAATGTTAATGGTTAACGCATTCCTTCACAATTGCATAGTCAAGGTTAGATTTCATCACGTTATGTTGCAGAAATGGTAGGTTTCTCAACTGTACAACCCGACATATCCTTTATGGGATATATTCAGTCCGGTTTTTCAGCACTATTCTCTGATTTGGAAGACGATACCAGATCACCGATAAAATCTCCAATGCCCGGCCTTTTCAGCTGCGTGAAGGGCAACGGTCGGCAAAGGTCAATTGCAGATATGCCGACCCGCGCGGTCAGCAGACCATTGACCACCCCTTCGCCAAGCCGGGCTGAAAGTTTTGCCGCCAGACCCTGTCCGATGAATTGATGAATTATGCCATCGCCGACAGCAATTGAACCGGTAACGGCAAGGTGGGCAACAACATTGCGCGCCAACCGGAAAATGCCGAGCGTGCCCGGCCTGCCGCCATAAAGCTCCGACAATTGCCGGATGAGCCTGAGATTTTCCACCGCCACATAGGCCAGATCAACCAGCGCCCTTGGCGAGATCGCGGTTACAAGGGACACCCGTTTGGCTGCATTCATAACCAGTTCGCGGGCCTGTTGATCAAGCGGTCCGATCAAATCGCGTTCGGCAAGGCCAACGAGGTCAGGGCCGTCGATGATTTCGCCGTGGTGCGTCTCCATTTTGGCCCGCCCACGGGCTGTATCCGGGCGGTTTTGATAAAGGTCCATCAATTGGTCAACCAGCTGACCTGCCGGTTTGTACTCTCCGCTTTCAAGCGCTTCTTTGGCCTGTTGGCGCAGCTTTTCAATTTTCCGCGCCCGCATTAATCCGGCGATCTCCCGTATCACAAGCCCAAATGCTGCAATGACCACAATCACCGTCAAACCGGCAGCGACCCATCCAAGCCATGAACTGCGGGAAAACAGATCACGAACCAGCTGATCAATCGCAAGACCAAGTCCAAGTGAGACCAATCCGGCCAAACCTGCCAAAAACCATTTGAAAAACGAAACCCGTTTGGTCGAAAGAGCAGCAGGCGGCGGGGTCAACTCGTCCGCTACCCCGCCCGTGTCGTTTGGTAACGATTGGGCCGCACCATCGGGCACGGAAACTAGGGTCGACAAATCCAGTTCCGCGCGTGGTTTGCGGCCGGTATTTTCAGTCGGTTTTTTTTCTACTGCCGGGGTTTCCAGCCGGACAACCCGCGGCTTTCTGGGTTTGGTTGATTTCATGCCAGTTGGTCTCCCAGCAGGAATTCCAGCGCCCGGTCGAGGCGAATATGAGGCAGGGAAAGTGTAATGCCCTCGGCGGTTTGATCAAGTTTTGGTGGTCGAAAACGGACAAAATTCAAATCAAGACTGGTTTGTGACTTATTTTCGAAAAACTGACGCGGGCGTTCCGGCAGATCACCTGGAAAGATTGCGGTCTTGGTTTTGCCATCGAAAGTTTCTCCGGCAATGGTTTCATTTTTTATCGGAGTGCCGACAATCACCGGCAGGATTTCGCCATCCTGTTTCAGCTCTGCTTCCCGTGTCGCGCGAATAGCAGCAAGGGCCACCACGTCAACTTTTGCTCCGGCAAATTTGGCTTTTTTAACCGCACCGTCCACCAGATGAGACAACAGGGCTTCCAGCCGGTCATGGTTTTCGTGGTGCAGGTGATCGGCCTTGGTGGCTGCAAACAAAATTCGGTCGGTGCGGGTTGATAGCAGTTGTGACCACCATGCCCCGCGGCCGGGCCGAAAACAGGCCAGAATATCCGCCAGCGCGTTTTCAAGATCGGCCACAGCATCACTTCCGGCGTTCAGCGCCTGCAGCACATCGACCAGCACAATCTGGCGGTCGAGACGGGCAAAGTGCTCACGAAAAAACGGTTTCACGACGATTGATTTGTAGGATTCATAACGCCGCGCCATCATCGCATGCAGGCTGTCCTTTTCAGCTTCGGATTCCGGCGGCAAATCAAGCGGTGCAAAGGTCAATGCGGGCGAGCCTTCCAGATCGCCCGGCATCAAAAACCTTCCCGGTGGCAATGTCGATAACGCCGTGCGGTCCTTGCGGCAATCGCGCAGATAGTCGGTAAAAAGAGCGGCCAACTCACGTGCCAGTGGTTCATTTTCGGCAGCGTTTGCTGGAACTTCTTTCAGTTTTTCATGCCATTTTTCGGCCAGCGGCGACCGGCTGGGCAACCCTGACAGCGCCAGCGCTTCACGCGACCATTGTTCATAGGTTTTGCCCAATAGCGGTAGATCGAGCAGCCACTCGCCGGGGTAATCAACAATATCAAGCGAAATTTTGCCGCGACCGAATGTGCGGTTCCAGGCGCTGGCGGATTCATATTCAAGCGTCAGCCGCAGTTCAGAAATAGCCCGGGTGGATTGCGGCCAGATGCGCTCTTCGAGCAATGCTTTCAAGTGATCTTCATACTGAAACCGTGGCACGTTATCGTCTGGCTGAGGTTGCAGATAGGCCCGCGCCAAGCGTCCCGACGCTTGCGCCGAAAATAACGGCAACCGACCGCCATGAATGAGATTATGCACCAGTGCTGTAATGAATACGGTTTTTCCGGCCCGCGACAACCCGGTCACACCGAAACGCAGGCTCGGCGAAACCAGATTTTTCGCAGTCGCTTGCAAACCGTCCAGTACGATTAGCGCTTCATCGGTAAGAGTGGTAATGCCGGACAATTAAATTGCAGTCCTTCAAAGGTGGATTGAGTCGGGTTCAGATCAGGATATAGGACGATGCTTTCAATTATACCAATGATATCAATCCGCCGGGATGGCGTTCCAACTGCCCCGCAAGGTCAAGTTCAAGCAGCACCAGTTGAACTATTGGAGCTGCAATGCCGGTAAATCGGATAATTTCGTCAATTTCGCAAGGGGTTGGACCAAGCGCTGAAATTATCCGCGCCCGCTCACCATCATCGGCAGGCGCGTCCAGTGGTGTTTTGTCTTTGTCTCGCTCCTCAAGCGAATAGGGTGCTTGCTCAAGCGTTGAACGGGTCAGTGGCGTCAAGGCGTCAAGCACGTCGTCTGCACCGGTTGTCAGGATCGCACCATCTTTCAGCAATCCGTTTGTACCGGCGCATCTTGGGTCAAGCGGCGAACCTGGAACAGCAAATACCAGCCGACCCATTTCATTGGCCAGCCGGGCAGATATAAGCGAGCCTGAGCGTTTTGCAGCTTCAATCACCACAAGTCCGAGCGACAATCCGGCAACAATGCGGTTGCGTCGCGGGAAATCCTTGGCCCGCGGTTGCCAGCCAAATGGCATTTCGCTGATCAGGGCGCCCTCTTGCTCGATAATCTCCCGGCAAAGCGAAACATTTTCCGGTGGGTAAATCACGTCCAGCCCACCGGCAAACACCGCAATTGTGCCGCTGCTCAATGCGGCTTTGTGCGCTTCGGTATCAATGCCCCGGGCGAGCCCCGACGAGATAACATAACCGGCGCTTGCCAGATCTTGCGTGATTTTACGGGTGATTTTTGCGCCCGATAAAGATGAATTGCGTGAACCGACGATGGAAACCGAATGGCGGGTCAAACAATCGAGCGAGCCTTGTACCGCAATCATTGGTGGAGGCGCATCCGACATTTTAAGCGCCGCCGGATATTCGGGTTCGCCCATGGCTACAAAACACGCGCCATTTCGCTGCGCCACATCCAGTTCGCGTTCGGTATTTTCCACACTTGCAATTACAATTTTTTTGCGACTGCGGCCCCTTGAAAGTAATTCCGGCAATGCTTCAATTGCCGTGTCGGCGGTTCCAAACTGATTAATCAATTCGCGAAATGTGATCGGGCCGATATTGTCGCTGCGGATCAGTCGCAGCCAGGAAAGTCGTTGCTGGTCACTTAACTTAACGCCGGTTTTTTGCGGTTGATCCAGCATGGCTGAACTATTCCTTTGCGCCAATACGGCTTTCGGTTCCCGCAAACAACCGGCGAATATTGGCGTGGTGTTTGGCAATCGCAATCACCGACATCAGCGCCATCAGTTCAGCTTCCTGCGCATACCACATCCATTTCAAATAGATCGGTGTAACAATCATCGCAGTGATGCCGGCAAGCGATGAAATGCGAAATATTGCGGCCATACCAAGCCATGCAACAGCAAAAACAACAACCGGCCAAACGGTTGAAGCAAGCCAACTGAGCGCAATAAGAACGCCAATATAGGTTGCAACCCCCTTGCCGCCCCTAAATTTGAGCCAAATTGGAAAAAGGTGGCCAATGAACGCGCCAAAACCCGCAAGCACACCCTGATCCGGGCCCCACTCGGCGGCGACAAGTACAGCAATTGTCCCTTTTGCCACGTCGGCAATTACCGTTAAAGCGGCGATTTTCTTGTTACCGGTTCTAAGCACATTGGTTGCGCCAAAACTGCCGGAGCCGATTTCACGCACGTCGCCAAGACCGGCCATGCGGGTAAATATCAGCCCAAACGGTACTGAGCCAAGGAAATAGCCAAATACCCATGCGGCTAGGAAATAGGGCCAGGCAAGTGACCAGACTATCGGATCAGGCATCGAATTCCTTCAGTTTTCAGCCGTGGTGAGTATATATAGTGCGGCCTGCAACCAAAGTTTGCAAGACACGACCCTGAAAACGGGCGCTCTCGAAGGGCGAGTTCTTGGAACGGGATTGCAAATCGCCTTCCTGCAATATCCACGGCTGATCAACATCAACAATGATCAGATCTGCCGGTTTGCCGGGTTCCAGCGATCCTCCGGGCAGGCCGTAAAGCCGGGCTGGCGCAATGGTCAATGCCCTTATCAAGGTCGATAATTCCACATCACCGCTGTGATAAAGCCTGAGCGCCGCCGCAAGCAAGGTCTCAAGTCCGACAGCACCGTCTGCTGCTTCTGAAAACGGGTGCCGCTTGGTATCCACGTCCTGCGGATCGTGATTGGATACAATCACATCAATAGTGCCGTCGCGCAGTGCCTCGACCATCGCCATGCGATCATCCTCATCACGCAATGGCGGAGACAAGCGAAAGAATGTCCGGTAACGGCCAATATCATTTTCGTTCAACGCCAGATGATTAACCGAAACCCCCGCTGTGACCGCCAATCCGTTTGTTTTGGCAGCAGCAATAATTCTGGCACTTTCGCCGGTTGATATGGATGCCGCGTGATAACGCCCGCCGGTCAGCGCCACCAGGCGAAGATCGCGTTCCAGCGGGATGATCTCGGCCTCTTTGGGAATACCGGGCAGGCCAAGGCGGGTGGCATTCAACCCTTCGTTCATAACCCCGCCATAGGCAAGGCTTTTATCCTGGGTATAATGGACAATCAGACTGTCAAAATCGCTGGCATAGGTCAGCGCCCGGCGCATCAGCAATGAATCTTCGATAGTCTCACGACCATCGGTAAAGGCCACGGCTCCGGCCTGTTTCATCAGCCCGATTTCAGTCATTTCCCTGCCCGCCAGCCCACGGGTAAGTGCTGCGGTTGGATAAACATTGACCTTGGCGGTCTCAATCGCCGTGCGGCGGACAAATTCGACCAGCGCCACATCATCAATCACCGGGTCGGTATCCGGCATCATAACCATCGAGGTTACACCGCCGGCGGCGGCTGCCCGGCTGGCCGACGCGATGGTTTCGCGGTGTTCGGCACCCGGTTCTCCGATAAAAACCCGCCCGTCAATCAGGCCGGGAAAAATACATTTCCCTTCACAATCAATGGTTTCGACTTTTTTCCTGAATTTGATCTTGGAAAAATCGGCACCACAGGCAGCAATCCGGCCTTTTTCGACCAGCAGCGAACCGACTTCGTCCATATTTTGCGATGGATCGACGATGCGGGCATTGGTGAACAACCGACTCTTGCTCATTTTGCCCCCGTTGAATTATCGATAATTGCCTCGATTACCGCCATGCGCACGGCGACGCCCATTTCGACCTGTGCCTGTATCAGACTGCTCGGCCCATCAGCAATCTCGCTGGCTATTTCCACGCCGCGGTTCATCGGTCCCGGATGCATGACCATCGCATCCGGCTTGGCAATATCCAGCCGGGTGCGATCGAGACCGAAAAACCTGAAATATTCACGCACCGAAGGCACAAGTGAACCGCTCATGCGTTCGCGTTGCAACCGAAGCATCATAACAATATCGGCGTCTTTCAGCCCGGTTTCCATGCGGGTGAAAACCTCGACCCCGAGTTCTTCGATGCCCGGTGGCAACAGGGTCTTGGGTGCGATAACCCGTACCCTTGCACCCATCGCATTGAGTAAAAGAATATTAGAACGCGCCACCCGTGAATGCATGACATCGCCACAAATCGCCACCACGAGTCCGGCCAGCCGACCTTTGGCGCGGCGAATGGTAAGCGCATCCAGCAGCGCCTGTGTCGGGTGTTCATGCGCCCCGTCACCGGCATTGATGACCGAGCAATCGACCTTTTGCGCCAACAGTTCAGCTGCACCGGCGGCCTGATGGCGCACCACCAGAATATCCGGCTTCATCGCGTTCAGCGTCATCGCGGTGTCGATCAGGGTTTCTCCCTTTTTGACCGATGACACACCGACTGACATGTTCATAACATCGGCACCGAGGCGTTTGCCAGCCAGTTCAAATGAAGATTGCGTGCGGGTGGAGGATTCAAAAAACAGATTAATCTGGGTGCGCCCGCGCAGGGTGACTTTCTTCTTTTCAACCTGACGGGATACAGCAACCGAACTATCGGCCAGGTCCAGCAGTGTTTCAATATCAGATGGAGAAAGGGATTCTATCCCCAGAAGATGTCTGTGCGGATATACCGCCTGTTTATTTTGAAGTTTATCCATTAAAACTCGCCTATAGGGCCAATGCATTTGTTGGGCAAGTGAAGAAATCAGTTCTGCACCGCGAAATTCAGATTCTCGGGTTCAATGCTTTACTTTTGCCTGAAAAACGATGCAGCATTGGGCAGGTAAATAATAATAGCGGTGTGCGGAAATTATGAACATTACGGGGCAACAAATTTTATCGGGCACCGACAATTCGCGAGAGGTGTTCAACCAGTCACCACTCTACCAGGGTTTTAATGCCTATGGCAGCGACCCGGCATTAATGCGCCTGAGCGAGCATCTGCCGGGTTCGGTATTGGAGACATTCCATTCCCTTGGACAGTGGATCGGCTCGGCAGAAGCCAATGAGCTGGCACGATTGGCCAACACTGAACTACCCAAACTGAAAACCCATGATTCCAAGGGCAACCGGATTGACCAGGTCGAATATCACCCGGCCTGGCATGCCTTGATGCGGCGCAGCGTTGCCAACGGATTGCATTGTTCAATCTGGGATTCCAGCGAAGATGAAAGAGGCCATCGCAACTTCATTCGCGCAATACGCTATATTTTATCAGCGGGCAGTGAGTGTGGTCATCTTTGCCCGGTTACAATGACCAACGCTTCGGTTGCCGCAATTATGACGTCGCCCAATATTCTCAAAAAATGGCTGCCACAAATCACATCACGCAAATATGATTCAAGCCAGCGTCCGCCGCATCTGAAATCCGGCCTGACCATCGGTATGGGAATGACCGAAAAACAGGGTGGAACCGATGTGCGGGCCAATATATCCACAGCTACTCCGGTTGAAGAGGGATTGTGGCGGATCAACGGTCATAAATGGTTCATGTCTGCGCCAATGTGCGATGCATTTCTGGTGCTGGCGCAATCGACAAAATCGGCAGCAAGCGAAGGGTCCGGTGATGCTGTAACCGGGCAGCCGAGTTGTTTTCTGGTGCCGCGATTGTTGCCGGATGGTTCACGCAATGGGCTGGCTTTTCAGCGCTTGAAAGACAAGCTCGGCAACTGCTCCAATGCCTCTTCCGAAGTGGAGTTCACCGATTCCATCGGCCATTTGTTGGGTGAGGAAAACAAGGGTGTGCGGGTGATCCTTGAAATGGTGACCTTGACCCGGCTTGATTGCGCCACATCCTCCGCCGGGTTGATGCGATCGGCGCTTGCCGAAGCTGTGCACCACTGCCGCCACCGCAAAACGTTTGGCAATTATCTGATCGACCAGCCAATCATGACCAGGGTTCTGGCTGATATGACGCTGGATGTGACCGCGGCAACGGCCCTGTCCCTGCGTTTGGCCCGCTCATTCGACCGGGCAGGGACCGATCAGAATGAGGCGGCCTATGCAAGACTGATGACCCCCGTGGTCAAATACTGGGTGTGCAAAACTGCGCCACCCCTGATCGCGGAGGCGATGGAATGCCTCGGTGGCAATGGTTATGTGGAGGAGGGCAATCTTGCCCGGCATTATCGAGAATCACCGGTCAATGCGATTTGGGAAGGCTCGGGCAATGTCATGTGTCTTGACGTGTTGCGGGTGATGAAACGCGGCCCGCGTCTGCTTGAAGCCGTTATTGCCGGAATGGAAAATGATCTGGGAGCAGATGCCGCCAAAATGTTCGATGTGCTGAAAGCTGCAGCGGATGTTGCAATGAAAGACGAAGGTTCGGCAAGGCTGTTTGTTGAGCAACTGGCACTGACGGCTGCCGCTGCTGAACTCAAACATTCTTTTGGCGGAGAGTTGTCTGATGCGTTTGCTGAATCCAGACTGGCAGGTGCCTGGCGATCAACCTACGGCATGCTTGATGCGCGCTATAATGCGAGAGGCATTGTTGATTATGCCTGCCCGCCCTTGACGGTCTGAGGAGTTTACAGGAGCGACTTGAGTTTGGCTCCAGCCTTGACGTAGCGGCCGGGATTTTGAGGTTTGCCGCGGAAACGGACTTCGTAATGCAGGTGCGGGCCGGTTGAGCGGCCAGTGCTGCCAACATTTCCTACCAATCGGCCGGTTTTAACGATGTCGCCAACCTTGACCCGAACTTTGCTCATGTGGGCGTATCTTGTTACCAGACCATTGCCATGAACGATTTCAACCATCAGGCCGTAACCGCCGTTGCGGCCGGCTTTGACAACCTTGCCGCCACCGGTTGCGAGAACAGGAAAGCCCATGGGCGCGCGTAAATCTACGCCTGAATGTATTCCCGTGCGGCGTTTGAAAGGGTCAATACGGGGTCCAAACCGGCTGGACACAGACCGACCGGCTGCCGGGCTGCCGATGGGCAGATTGGCGGCAAAGAGGCGGGCATTTTCAAGGTCGCCAAGTGCCACGTCCAATGCTGTGATTTGCTCCTGAAACTGGGAGGAATCATCAGGCTCGATAAACGGACCACCAACATTCTTCATCGAATCTTTTGGTAAGGAAACGCCAATGTTGCTGAGAATACCGGCAATTTTCCGGGTTTTTTTAACCGCATCATTGCGAAGATCCATCAGCGTTGAAATCTGCCTGGTTTCGACTTCAACCAGTGAGTTTTCAACATTGGCGATAATGCCATTGGCATCCCGCATGGCGATGAGCGTCGAATTGCCGGAGCGGCTGTCATATATAGGATTGGTCGAATTGTTGAACGGGTCGCTCGTTCCCGACAACGCGCCCAACTGCAGTTTCTTTTTTGAATTTAGGGAACCTGTGGTGACCGGGGCTGACCCGTTAGTGTCCGATATGGCATTATAGGGACGGGGTTTGGGTATGGCAGTAGACGCCGGTGTCAGGCCGTTATTTGCAGCTTTTTGCAATGCGGCCCCCAGAACCGCGGTGCGCGAACCCAGAACATTCTGGCGCTCAATCAATTGCTTGACACGGTATTCGACCGCTTGTTGCTCCAGTAACTGCTGACTGGTAATCAAATCCAGTTTCGAGCGCAGGGCAGCAATTCGTCCTTCATAGCCTTGCTGCATTTTTGCCTGACTGGCCAGGGTTGAGCCAATAAGGTCATCGCGCAATACAAGATAGGCAGTGGCACCGAGATAACTCAGCATCAATGTGCCGACCACGCCACAAATGCCGACGAAATGTGCGGGTTTCACGCGAAAAACGCGGGTTTTAGAACCCTTTGTAATGGTAATGGTGTGGGGCTCGGCGCGGCGGCCAAAGCTGTTGGTTTTTTTTGGCACAGCTCGGTGATTCATACTATAATCGCTCACTCGATTGAATTTACTCTGGCGTTCTCATTGTCAGGAGTTTCAGCCCTTATGGTTAATAAAGTTTTGCCAGATGATAAATCTATGGCCAAAGCTCTGAATAAAAGCCTGTATCGAGTACAGCCAAAATACCGGAAACGGCCGTAGTTTGGCCGGTTTACACCGGCCAAATTATGGTTAAAAATTAGTTCGCTGTTGGAGCCGGCAGGGGCCTGAGCGGAAAGAATTTTCTTCACCAAACAGATAAATTCCGCGTTTGATACGTAATGTGCTAACTTTTGTCGAAATTGAGGGGTATTGCTGATACAGCGTCCTCAGGTGCTTGAAAATTATTGATCCGACACCATTCTGCAAACCTGATACCGACAATCATGTTATGTATTACGAATCAAGTGCGACCTTAAAAACGGTGCCATGCCAGACACAAGCAAACCAAAACCGTTAGCGCATTTTCCCTCCGCCATGGCTCAGGATCATATTCCTGTAAATACCCCCGGGCGGGGCAGGCATTTCCGCAGGGTGTTCAAGTCGCTTTTTGTGATTGTTTTGGTGGCGGGTGTTTCGGTTGCAGGGTTGCTTTACTACCTTTCGCGCGGACCTGTGTCGAATGAACGGTTGCGCGTTGAAATTGTTTCCGTACTTTCCTCCGTCCTCGGACCCAACCTCTCAGCTGAGGTGACGGAAGCCCGCATATCGTTTGGCAAAAGCGGCATCCTGTCAGTGGCGGCCAACCAGGTGAAGATTGCAGAAAAGACCGGTGGCGAACCCTATGGCGAAGCTGCCCAGATCAATATCGGTATCAAGCTTCTGGCGCTGTTGCGTGGGGAGTACAAAGTCGATTCCATACTGGTGGAGGATTCCACGGTTGATGTTCAGCGAATTGGCCTGCAAAACCGTGACTGGTCGGTCAAGTGGCCCGATGCGCTGCACCTTGAAGAAGTCATGCGAATCCCCGCCGGACGGTTGTTTTATCTTTCTCAATCTATGGGAATTGCCGGGCTTGAAAAGGTAACCTGGCGCAATTTGCAGATTGTTGGCCTGAGAATGTCCAGTGCAATGAACAAGGATATTACCATCCGGCGGCTGGTGGTGAAAGTTCAGGATGAGACCGGCAAGCTGAGCATCAATGCCAATGCCCGGTTTGGCCGCAGGGATGTTTTGCTCACCGGCACATGGGAAAAAATTGACGGCAGTTTCACTCTCAAGTTGAACCTGACCGGTCTTGACGCCAGTGATTTTTTGCCCAATGCCGCTGATATCGGCGACGGAGCGTTTGGGCTGAATGCACCGATCGAGGTGTCCTACACCCATCCCTATGGACCGGACCTGACGCCCGGCCGCTCATCGTTATCGGTCGAAATTTCACCCGGAAAAATGCGATTTGGCTACGATGATCTGGTAGACTTCTCCGGCGGCACTCTTAATTTTCGCCTGTTACCGTCAAAAAACCAGATTGAGCTGGAACCTTCGACCGTCAGGTTCACCAATTCCAGCGCCCTGCTTACCGGCGGCATCCGCTTTCCATTGTCAAGCAGTACAGGGGCAGTAATAAGCACCGTTACCCAGGGCGGTGAAAATTTGGATGCATCGAAGCTGAACAATCCGATATTTGAACTGATTGCCAATGATATTGTTGCGGATCCCTCGGACTCCGATGGCCCGCCGATCGGCGCTACCGTCAAGGTAGTTGGTCGATTGAACCCGATCGAAAAAATTATCGAGATGGATGAAATCAACCTGTGGAGCAAGGGCGGAAATCTGGTAGGTGCCGGCAGCCTCGGGTTTATTGGCGAAACGCCGTCGCTGGCGCTGGCACTTACAATTCCCAAAATGTCGATCACCACCTTGAAGCAGATTTGGCCGATATTCATAGCCACAAAGGCCCGCCGGTGGGTGCTCGATCATATTGACGGTGGCGAGGTGGTCGGCGCGCGCATTGATGCAGCCCTTCCAGCTGGTGTTCTTGGTAATGTGCGCGAGGGCAAAAAAATGCTGCCCGACCAGTTGAGCGTTTACATGAATGTGGTTGATACAAACATTAAAACAATCGGCGACATACCAACCATATCCAACGCCAGTGGAACCATGTTGTTTCAGGGAATGGAAACCACTGTAAAACTGGAAAAGGGCACGGTCTATTTTGATGATGGCCGGGTGGTCGAGGCTTCGGGTGGAATATTGAGCATCGGCGACTTTCAGGACAAGCCGACAATTGCAAAGCTGAAGCTTGGCCTGAAGGGGAGTGCATCAGATATTCTGGCAATTGGTGACAAGAAGCCGTTGCATGTGGTTGAGACGGTCAAAATAAAACCGTCTGAAGTGACAGGCAATGCCAAGCTGGATTTGAAACTGAAATTCCCGTTACGCGCTTCATTGGCCGGTGCGGATGTCGATTGGTCCGCATTGCTGAACCTCTCGGATGTGGCCGTTTCAAAACCAATTGGCGGGCGAAAACTCAGCCGCGCAAATGTTTCAATTGAGGCCGCTCCGGGAATTGCAGCAATCAAGGGCAAGGTGAGAATTGACGGCATCCCGAGTACGATAGATGTGGAGCAGCCCTTCGGCGATAACCGGCAGGCGGGCTCCAAGGGGGATATCAAACTGTTTCTCGATCAAAAGGCCCGAAAAAAACTTGGCCTTAACCTCGGTGAAATTGTCAAGGGGCCGATATCGGTATTGATCACCACAACAGGTGACGCCGATGTCAGCAAGGTCAAGGTTGACCTCACAAGGTCAACGCTGAATCTGCCGTGGATCAACTGGACCAAAGGCCGGGGGATTAAAGGGACTGCCGAATTCACCATGCGCACCGGCAAGAACAATACAATCATCGACAATCTGAAACTGTATGGAACCGGGTTCCAGGTGGCAGGTGATTTCACCCTCGACAAAAAAGGCATTGTGAAAGCCAAAATTTCACAGCTTTCCCTGAACAAGGGCGACAAGTTAAAAGTCACGATTGCCCGTACAAAACGCGGCTATTCGGTGATTGCCCGAGGTCCTTCCTACGATGCGCGCGGGGTTATCAACCAGATCATAAGCAAAGGTGCACCAAAACTAAAAGCCATTCGAAAACAGCGGATAGACCTGCAGGCGCTTATCGACAAGGTAACGGGGTTTGGCAATGAAGCCTTGCTGGATGTCAATTTGCAATATGTACAGGCAAACGGCGAACTCGCACGAACCTATATGACCGGGCGAACCAATGGATCGCTCAAAACTACCCTGTCGATTATTCCGGAGGGCGGAACAACCACAACCACCCTGATCAGTTCGAACGCCGGAGCCGCATTGCGGTTCCTGAACATCTATAGCCGCATGAATTCGGGGCAACTTTCTGCAAAATTTGTCCAAAAGGGTCGCGGTCCGCACCGTGGAATAGTAAAGGTCGAGAAATTCCGGTTGAAAAACGAACCGCGGTTGAAACGCCTGCTGTCAACCAAAGAATGGCTGGGTAACCGGGAAAATCGGGATCTACCGGAGGCCATAGTGAAATCCGGAATAAATCCCGACGATGTGAAAATAAACATTACCACAGCGGAAATCATCAAGGACGACAAGTCGCTGATTATCAAAGAGGGCATATTGCGCGCCTCCGATGTGGGGTCAAATTTCTCGGGCACCGTTTACAACGCCAGTGGTAATATGGATCTCAAGGGCACTTATTTGCCCGGTTACGGGCTTAACCGGATCGCCGGGAAAATTCCGATTGTCGGCCTTGCGTTTGGTGACGGTACCAGTCGAGGATTTTTGGGCGTAACCTACCGGCTGCGTGGCAAGGCAAAAAATCCAACCATAACCATCAACCCGATCTCGGCTATAACACCGGGAATATTCCGCAAGGTGTTTGAGTTCAAATAGACAACCTGCAGAAGTCTGTTCAGTTAAACCATGGCTATTCCGGTTTCACCAGCACGTGGCGTTTTTTGCCAAATGACAGTTTTATCACACCGTCCGCCAGGTCATCCTTGGTGATCACCGCGCGTTCGTCCTTGCAAGGCTCATCGTTAATCTTGACCGCGCCGCCCTTGATATGGCGTCTGGCTTCACCATTGGAGGAGGCCAGCCCTGCATTGACCAGCAGGGTCAATATTCCCGAACCCGAAACAAGTTCATCAGCGCTGATCGATATGGTCGGAAGATCGGTTGAAAGCGCCCCTTCCTCGAAGGTTTTTCGCGCAGTTTCGCTTGCCTGCTCGGCATTGGAACGCCCATGTACGATGGCTGTCACTTCCGTGGCGAGAACCTTTTTTGCCTCGTTCAGTTCGCCATCTTCCAGCGCGGCAAGTCGCGTAACTTCATCCATCGGCAGGGTTGTGAACAATTTGAGGAAACGGCCCACATCGGCGTCTTCGCAATTGCGCCAGTATTGCCAAAAATCATAAGCCGACAGCATGTCCGGATTCAGCCACACGGCACCGGATGCGGTTTTTCCCATTTTTGCCCCCGAAGAAGTGGCAAGCAATGGGGTGGTCAGCGCAAAAAGTTCAGGAGTTCCGCTGCGGCGGCCAAGATCGACCCCGGAGACGATATTGCCCCACTGGTCCGAGCCGCCCATTTGCAAACGGCAATTGTAACGCCGGTTCAGCTCAACAAAATCATAGGCCTGGAGGATCATGTAGTTGAATTCGAGAAACGAAAGATGCTGTTGGCGTTCAAGCCGCAATTTCACAGAATCCCGAGAAAGCATCGCATTGACCGAGAAATTCTTGCCGTAATCGCGCAAAAATTCGACATAATTGATTTTCAACAGCCAATCGGCATTGTCGGGCATCACCGCATCGCGCTCACCATCGCCAAATGTCAGAAAATTTTCAAACACTTTGCGAATGCTCGCCTTGTTGCGATTAATGTCCTCGACGGTCAGCATTTTGCGGCTTTCATCCTTGCCGGATGGATCGCCGACCATGCTGGTGCCTCCTCCCATCAGCGGCACCGGACGGTGGCCGGTTTTCTGCAGCCAGTGCAGCATCATAATCTGCACCATCGAACCCGCATGCAGGCTGGGAGCCGTACAATCAAACCCGATATAGGCCGAAACGATCTCCTTCTGGAACAGCGCATCAAGGCCCGCATCATCAGATGTCTGATGAATGAAGCCGCGTTCACTCAAAGTGTGAAGGAATTCAGATTTAAACGAAGTCATCGGTTTTTCCGGTTGATTGATTGTTTTGGCGCTGGCTGCTCTAACAGCTCCGGTATTATATTTCACTTAAATTTGCGTCTTCTGCAACAAAAGGTTGGTTCTGTGACATTATTGACCGCAATCGGGCTTATGAGCGGCACGTCCATGGACGGTATTGATGTGGCTTTGATAAGAACTGACGGCAAATCGGTTGTTGAGCGAGGACCGGCGATGGAGTTTGCCTATGAAGCGGCGACCCGACACGACATTGCCCAGGGTTTGATTGATGCAAAATTAATCGGCAATGATCGCACGGCCCGGCCGCGAAATCTCGCTGCGCTCGAGAATATGCTGACTGAAAAACATGCGGCCGCTGTGAGCGCGTTCCTCGATAAAAATTCGATTGCTGCTGTTAATGTCGATGTGATCGGATTTCACGGGCAAACGGTTTTGCATCGACCCGATGACCATTTGACCGTTCAACTGGGTGATGGCGCCAAACTTGCGCAATTAACCGGCATTGATGTGGTCAGTGATATGCGCGCGGCAGATATGCAGGCGGGAGGACAGGGTGCGCCTCTGGTGCCGGTATATCATGGCGCGCTGGCAAAATGTCTGCCGCAGGCATTTTTGGCTGAAACGCCCATCGCCTTTGTCAATATAGGCGGCATTGCCAATATTACCTATGTGCCGGATGACGGCGAACTGATCGCATTCGACACCGGGCCAGGCAATGCGCTGATCGATCAATGGGTGCTGAATGTTGCGGGAATTCCGTTTGATCAGGGCGGTCACATAGCCAGCGAGGGTGGAATCAATAAATCCATGCTGAAACGATATCTGGCGGCCCCTTATTTTGAAAAAAAACTGCCCAAGTCTCTCGACCGCAACGATTTTTTGCCACCTTCTTCCGATGAGGCAGAACTTGCCGACGGTGCCCGGACATTGGCCAGACTTTCAGCAGAAGCGATATTTGCCGCACTCGACCACCTGCCGGTTGCGCCCAAACTCTGGATAATTTGCGGCGGCGGGCGCAAAAACAACACCATTATGGCGGATTTGCGTATTCTGGCAAAAAGCAACGATTCCCGTGTTATTCTAGCTGAAGAAGCCGGTTTTGACGGTGATGCCATGGAAGCCGAGGCATTTGCCTATCTGGCGGCTCGATCGCTGTTGAAATTGCCCCTCACATTTCCGCATACTACTGGCTGCAAAACACCAACTCCTGGCGGTGTGTGGTCAATAAAGAGTCAGTAAACTCAAATTAAACCAATAGAAACCATCTTGTTACTGACAGACGGTGTAACTTTAATTCCCATTAACCTCGATCGGTTATACTGCAGTGATTATAGGTTGGGAATTTTATTATGAGTGAAACAGGTATTAAACGGTTGCGCTGGGCGACATGGTCCATTCGATTTGCCTATCTGGCGTCATTGTTGATCGTTGGCGTAATTTTTCTTCTGTTTTATTTTGAACAAAGCAGGCAAAATGATGCCTTCAATCTGGTGCGCAATCTTGAGCAACAATTGTCAATCACGGATGCGGCAATGGCCAGGCTTGCTGAAAAAGCGCTGAAAATCAGCGATCAGCTACCGTCAAAACTTGACAATAGCGAATTGAACAAGCAATTGGCCGGGAAAAGTTTCAAGGAACGCAAAGCCTATCTGGCATCATTGCCTGTCGACAGCGATATCCTGACCTATAAAACCGCACTTGCCTATATTCGCGACAAGGTGGAAGTTGAGCAGAACAAGCTTGAGGCCATCTGGGAAGTCTCACCGGAAGAAATAAAACAAGCCATCACATCAACCTCCCGTTTTATGAAACCCGATAACCCTTTCAAACATCACCGCAAGTTCATCGACCCGAAACGGTTGGACAAAGCCCGTACAAAAGTTGACATGTATTGGGCTGCAAGAGAGTTCACCAGCCATTTCAATTCGATGGTGGCGCCCTCCAATGTGGCAGCTGAAAATTTCCTGCAAACTTACCTGGCAGACCTGACGTCCAAGCAGGGAGCTCTGCTGGAAAAATTCCTGCTATTTGCCCTGGGGGCACTGGTTCTGCTGGCCGTGGTTATTTTTGCGCCGGTAGATTTTTTCATTCAGAAAATCATGCGCTCACTGGCCGCGCAAACCAAGCTTTCAGAAGAGGCGCTGGTCCATGCAAAACTGGCAGACCGTGCCAAATCAGAGTTTCTCGCCAATATGTCCCATGAAATTCGTACCCCGATGAACGGGGTCATGGGCATGTCTGAACTGTTGGCCAATACCGAGCTCAATCCCAAACAGCGGATGTTTACCGATGTCATTGTCAAGTCAGGGTCAGCCCTTTTGACCATCATCAATGATATTCTTGATTTCTCTAAAATTGATGCGGGGCAAATGGAATTGGACCCGGCGCCCTTTCCATTGCGTGATGCGATTGAAGATGTGGCGACACTTTTGTCTTCCGGAGTTGCCGAAAAAAATCTTGAACTGATTGTTCGGGTCGACCCGCAACTGGCTGAAAAATATGTTGGTGATGTCGGCAGGATTCGCCAGATCGTCACAAATTTGATGGGTAACGCGGTAAAATTCACAGAAGTCGGCGAAGTTTATCTCGAGATTTCCGGAGAGGATTGCAAAACCGCCGACGGCGTTGCCGCTTCGCGCCTGCATTTCCGCATCAAGGATACCGGCATCGGCATTCCGGAAGATCAGCAGAAAAAGGTTTTTGAAAAATTCAGCCAGGTTGACGAAAGTGCCACCCGCAAACACGAGGGAACGGGCCTTGGTCTGGCAATCGCGGCTTCACTGGTGCGCTTGATGGATGGTGAAATCGGTCTTGAGAGCAAAGCGGGCGAGGGGTCAACTTTCTGGTTTACGATCACCCTGCCGATTGACACGCAGGCACCGGTAAATAAACAGGCTCCCCGTGACGTCTCTGGCGCGCGCATTTTGATTGTCGATGATAATGAGATCAACCGTTCGATCCTGATGGAGCAATTGACCGCATGGCGGTTTAAGCCGACAGCCTGTGCCAGTGGTCTTGAGGCGCTTGAGGAAATGCGCAGTATTGCTGCAATTGAGCAGCCGTGGGATGCGGTAATTCTGGACTATCAAATGCCGCATATGGATGGTGGCGAGGTGGCGCGAACCATGCGTTCGTGTTCGCTGTTGTCGGGTGTTCCGCTGATCATGCTGACTTCGGTCGATCAAATGAGCAATGGTGATCTGTTTTCGTCGCTGGGTATCGAAGCCCATTTAACCAAGCCAACACGCTCATCATTGTTGTTTGATACACTGATTGAGGTGTTGCAGGGTGCAAATCTGGTTTTGGATAACGAAGAGGCGCAATCTAGCCGTCTTGGCCTGCCTGAGGCAAAAACAATATCTGGCGATGAAGAAAACGGTGCTGGCGAAAATGAAAATGATGAAGTTGCAATGGATCATTTTCTGCCCATTGATGTGTTGATTGCCGAGGATAACGCCGTCAACCAGATCGTATTTACCCAGATACTCAAATCGACCGATTATTCGTTCAAGATTGCCGCCAATGGCCAGGAAGCGGTTGAACTGTTCAAACGTCACAAGCCAAAAGTAGTCTGCATGGATGTTTCAATGCCGGTAATGAATGGCCACGACGCTACCAAGGCCATTCGCGGGCTTGAGGCGGATACCGGTGGCCATGTGCCGATTATTGGCGTCACGGCCCACGTGATAAAAGGCGACATGGAAAAGTGCTTTGAGGCCGGTATGGACGACTATCTTTCCAAACCTGTTTCCCCCGATGCGCTGGAGAAGAAGATCGATAAATGGATGGAAAAGAAATCCGCACAAAAACAGGCGTAAAAATCAGCGTGAATTTTATTCCGGGCTTTCAATGGCGTCTTTGATTGAAAGCACTTGTAGAATACCAAACACCAGTTCAATGACCAGATAGCCTGCCAACAGCACGCTTGCTCCATTCATCAATGCGACGATTTGCCAAAGGGCAAACAGAAAGCGTGCAGCGGCGTCAAAACGCCCGAGAATCGCGACATTCACCCACAGTCGGGCGAGCGACCAAACGACAACCACAGAGCCAAGCAGGTTGGCCATGAGTATCAGATAAATTCCCGGTGCCGGAACAGTTCCGTTCAAAGCGAGTGCCTGGTGCAGCCCGGCGAGACTGGTCCAGACAAATACGAAACTTGCAGGCAACATAAACGGGGCCGTGACAACAAGATCGTAGATTGCGCTGGCACGCATTATTTTCATATAGGTGGCATGTTTGATCATCGTATTTCTCCTTGTTCAATGGAGAAAAATTGCTAAAGTATGGACCTAGGTCCAAGGTCAAGAATAAAATGCTGATTGGTGAATTATCCAGACAAACAGGTGTCAGCCGCGATGCATTGCGCATGTATGAACAAAGGCGGCTGATCACGTCCGTTCGACAGGAAAACGGCTATCGCGTTTTTCCCGAACATTCAGTTCGCACTGTCAATCTGATCAAAGAGGCGCAATCGCTCGGTTTTTCGTTGCAGGAAATTGCTGAGGTAATACCAGAGATTTTTTCCTCCGGCATGAGCGCGGAAGAATTAACGCTGCACTTGCAAAACAAGATCAATGATGTTGAGCAAAGAATTGACCGGTTCAAGTTCTTGCTCGGACAACTTCAGGATCGTCTTAATAGTTCCTGTCCAATCAGGCAGGCCGTATCAGCCCGCCGCACGGCAAAAGAAAGCAATGCGCATTCATCCCGGCAGTGACGTGGGTATTCTTTGGCGGCCGAAAAGCGGCTATTCGTAAAACGATTGCCCCGCATCAACCAACAGCCCGCCGCCGATCAATCCCAGGACACCGGCCATGGTCCGGTCAATCCAGCTTTTGGCTTTCAAATATATCTGCCGGGTTTTTTCAACTGAAAAGAAGATTGAAACCAATACGTTCCAGCCAATTTCATTGGCGAAAACGATCAGCACACTTGCGGCATAAACCCAGGCCGGTGAATTTGCCGGGATAAGGGCAAAAAAGATCGAGCCAAAGAACACCGCGACCTTGGGGTTCGACATCTGGGTCATCAACCCCAGCCGGTAAGCCTGTGAAATTGAGACAACGGCGCTCTGTCCGCCGCCAATTACGGGTTTGCTGTTTGCATTGCGCCACAGATTATAGGCCAGATAGAGCAGAAATAATCCGCCAAGAATTTTCAATAGCGCGTAAAGCCATGCGGCCTGTTTCAAGATGATGGCCAGCCCGGCAATGGCGCCGATGGCCCAGATTACCGTACCGGTGCCAAGGCCCAGGGTTGCAGCAAGGGCCGGTTTTCTCCCGTTTGCCAGGGCAAGTCTGGATATGATTACAAAGGATTGACCGGGGCTGATCACCGCCAGCAATTGCACCACGGCCAAGGTCGCCAACGGGATCAGAAACTCCAACACAACAAGGCGTTCCGCTTACCTTAAAAGTTTTGTTTCTTCGATACCGCCTTCGATCAACCCCATGCGCTTGTCGAGGTAAAGCTGACACATATCGATCAACTCGTCGGTGTGATCTGTGAAAAAATGATTGGCACCCGGAATGGTGTTTTGAGTTATGGTGATCCCCTTTTGGGTATGCAGCTTTTCTACCAGCACCTGCACATCCTCCGGCGTTGATACCCGGTCTTCAGCACCGTGAATGATAAGGCCGGATGAAGGGCAGGGGGCAAGGAAGGAAAAATCGTAAATGTTGGGCTGCGGGGCAATGGACATAAACCCTTCAATTTCAGGCCGACGCATCAATAATTGCATGCCAATCCACGAGCCAAACGAAAACCCTGCAACCCAGCAGCCGGTTGAATCCGGGTGCAGGGATTGAACCCAGTCAAGTGCTGCTGCCGCGTCAGACAGTTCGCCGTGGCCATGGTCAAAATCGCCTTGCGAATTGCCAACGCCGCGAAAATTGAATCGCAATGTGGTAAAACCGCTATTGACGAACATGTAGAACAGTTCATGCACCAGTGGGTTATTCATGGTGCCGCCAAATTTCGGGTGCGGATGCGGGTGCAATACAATCGCAATGGGTGCATTTTTATCGGCGGCAGGCTGATAGCGACCCTCCAGGCGACCGGCAGGGCCATTGAACAGGACTTCAGGCATGGGTGTAATCTCCGTTGCAGATTGTTTCTGCGTTTCAGCGGTCTTCTTATTCTATTTTGATCGGAAATTTCAAGAAAATTGCGCATCGAAGGTAAAGGCGATGAATTTTTCTGGTGAAGGATACAGTTTCCGAATATGGATTGTCAGCAATAGTGCAATTCTTCACTTTGATACAAAGGGTAACAAAATTTGCATTCTTGGTTGTGTCGAAAACTTTATCCTGCATAACGTCATTCCGGCCTACGCCGGAATGACGTCGTTCGGGGAGTTCTTCAAATTTTCGCAAGATTTGTGAGTGCTGTTGCTGACAAAAGAAGTCAAATTGGCAACAAATCTGTAGACTGTGATGACCGTGTCGACAATGGAAACCCTGCCCAAAATGCCAGACAATCGCACTTATCTTGATTATAACGCCAGCGCTCCGTTATTACCCGAGGCGAAAGACGCAATGGTGCAGGCGCTTGAGACCAGCGCCAATGCATCTTCGGTGCATGGCGAAGGTCGAGCGGCCCGCGCCGTGCTGGAGCGCGCCCGTGGCGCAATTGCAGGGCTTGCCGGTGTCGGTGTTGATCATGTGATATTCACCAGCGGTGCGAGCGAGGCGGCCCAACTGGCACTCTCTCCGATTTATCATCATCCGGACGGTGAAATTGTGTTTGATAAGCTCTATGTCAGCGCTGTTGAACACCCCTGTATATTATCCGGTGGCCGATTTGAACAACCTGAGATTATTCCGGTCACAAAAGAAGGCGTGGTTGATATTGCTGCATTTGCTGAAACCTTGTCGAACAGATCGACTGAAAAACCGTTTCTTGCTGCCCTGATGCTTGCCAATAACGAGACCGGCATCATTCAGCCTGTTGCTGAAATGGCAGCACTTGTTCATGCGGCAGGCGGCTTTTTGCTGGTTGATGCGGTGCAGGCAGCAGGCCGGGTGCCGGTGGACATGGCCTCGCTTGGCGCTGATTTCCTCATTCTTTCCAGCCACAAAATCGGCGGACCACAGGGCGCAGGTGCACTTTTGCTGGGTGACAAAAACATCAAGCCAACACCATTGATTGCGGGCGGTAGTCAGGAACACCGGCTCCGGGCCGGCACCGAAAATGTTGCTGCAATTGCCGGTTTTGGAGAGGCTGCCCGATTGTGCACAGGCCGCCTTGATCATATGCAGGAAATGATATATGTTCGAGACAAGTTTGAAAATCAACTGACGGAGATTTGCAAACTGGCTGGCAACAGCCATGGCTCTTTGACTATTTTCGGCCAGCAAACCAGACGGTTGGCCAACACCACCTGTTTCGCGGTAAAAGGAATAAATGCTGAAACGGCATTGATATCCCTTGACCTCGATGGCATATCAGTATCATCCGGTTCCGCCTGTTCTTCGGGCAGGGTTGAACCTTCACATGTATTGAAGGCGATGGGACAGGAAAGCGACATTGCCCGCGCGGCAATCAGGGTCAGCTGCGGGTGGAATACCACTGCCGCTGACCGGCAAAAGTTTCTGGAAGCCTGGGCTTCCTATTTGAGGCGACTGACCTAAATTTGGGTTCAGGAGCATTGACATAATCTCGACTGGCGGGCCTTGAACCCGCATAGGATGGAGAGCAGTATGGCTGCGGTACAAGAGACCATCGATCAGGTGCGCCAGATCGATGTTGATCAATATAAATATGGTTTTTCCACTGAGATTGAATCGGACAAAGCCCCGATCGGGCTGAACGAAGATACGGTTCGATTTATTTCCGCTAAAAAGAATGAGCCACAATGGATGCTCGAATGGCGGCTGGAAGCATTTGCCCGCTGGAAAACCATGACCGAGCCAGACTGGGCACGGGTCAATTATCCAAAAATCGACTTTCAGCAAATCTATTATTACTCGGCGCCAAAATCGCTGAAAGATGGTCCGCAAACCATTGATGATGTTGACCCGGAATTGCTCAAGACCTACGAGAAACTTGGTATTCCCCTGCGTGAGCAGGAAATGCTTGCCGGTGTTCAGACTTCAAAAATTGCCGTGGATGCGGTGTTTGATTCGGTTTCCGTTGTCACCACATTCAAGGAAGAACTGGCCAAGGCCGGCGTAATTTTCTGTCCGATTTCCGAAGCTATTCAGGAACATCCGGAGCTTGTTAAAAAATATCTGGCAACCGTGGTGCCAACCTCCGACAACTATTATGCAACGCTGAACTGTGCCGTATTCACCGACGGGTCGTTTGTCTATATCCCTGAAGGTGTGCGCTGCCCGATGGAACTGTCGACCTATTTTCGTATCAACGAACTCAACACCGGACAGTTTGAACGCACGCTGATTATTGCCGAAAAAGGCTCTTATGTTTCCTATCTTGAAGGCTGCACGGCACCGCAGCGTGATGAAAACCAGTTGCATGCGGCCGTGGTTGAACTGATTGCCTTTGATGATGCGGAGATTAAATATTCTACCGTGCAGAACTGGTATCCGGGCGATGAGGAAGGCAAGGGCGGCATTTACAACTTTGTCACCAAACGCGGCGATTGCCGTGGCAAAAATTCGAAAATCTCGTGGACCCAGGTTGAAACCGGCTCGGCAATAACCTGGAAATATCCATCGTGCATTTTGCGCGGCGACGGCTCCCAGGGCGAGTTTTATTCAATTGCCGTATCCAACGGCATGCAGCAGGTCGACAGTGGCACCAAGATGATACATCTCGGAAAAAACACCAAAAGCCGCATTATCTCCAAGGGCATTTCAGCCGGTAAATCACAAAATACCTATCGCGGTCTGGTATCAGCCCATCGCAAGGCCAAAAATGCGCGGAACTTTACCCAGTGCGATTCGCTGTTGATTGGTGATCAGTGCGGCGCCCACACGGTGCCTTATATCGAGGCGAAAAACCCCGATGCGCAGTTTGAGCACGAGGCGACGACTTCGAAAATCTCCGATGATCAGCTGTTTTACTGCCTGCAACGCGGCATTCCTGAAGAGGAAGCCGTAGCGCTGATCGTCAACGGCTTTGTTCGTGATGTGATCCAGCAATTGCCAATGGAGTTTGCGGTCGAGGCCCAAAAGCTGATTGGTATTTCACTTGAGGGGAGTGTCGGGTGATGTTTGGGGCTGCAATCCCATCGGCCGTCATCCCGGCCTCCGCAGAGGTGACGAACAAGCGTGAAGGTTCGATAGAAACCAGCAATACGGGAAGGTCGACCATATGACCGATCACCCGCAATACTGGTTTGCCCGTCGTGGCGACAAACTGCTGACCCGCCACTCCTATGCGATCGTGCACTGGAAGGGCTTTGTCGCACTGTTTGCCGCCATCATGGGCAGTATATGGCTTCTGATTCTCGGCATGGTATCGACGATATTTGTTATCGCAGGCGAAATACCGATTGAGAATGTGATCTTGAAGATTGGCGCGGTGATTATTGGTGTCTGTGCTGTCATCGCCTCAGTGATAATTCCGTTTTACGCCTATGGAGCGATGAAAAAACGTACCGACCCGGTCAATGATGCCGCCTACTACCGCAAGAAATTCTTCCAAAAACTGAGTGGAAAATGAAAATGTTAGAAATCAAAAACCTCCATGCCCGTATCATTGAAGATGGTACAGAAATCCTCCGCGGGCTCAATCTCTCGGTCAAGGCCGGTGAAGTGGCGGCAATTATGGGGCCGAATGGTTCCGGCAAATCAACCTTGTCTTATATTCTTGCCGGCAAGGAGGATTATGAAATTACGGAAGGGTCGATCACCTATAATGGTCAAAACCTGCTTGAGATGGAAACCCACGAGCGCGCTGCCGCCGGTCTTTTCCTGGCATTCCAGTATCCGCTGGAAATTCCCGGCGTACCAACGATGAATTTTCTGCGCACAGCAATTAATT
>JALTNS010000041.1 GCA_027000565.1 Rhizobiaceae bacterium
GGTCAGCAGTTCGCGAAACAGCGCATTGTGCATTTGATCAACTTCCTGATCACGAATGCGCACGTCACCGGCGGTATCAATATCCCGCGATATATAGGCATCCAGCACATCCTTGATCATTTCCTGCACCAGATTACCCATCCGCCGAATGGCACTGTCAGACGATCCGACCGGATGCAGATTGGCCAGAACACTGGTGCGTTTGCAGATATTCTTGGCATAGTCACCAATACGCTCAAGATTGCTGGCGAGTTTGAGTACCACAATAACCGCCCGCAAATCCTGCGCCTTGGGCTGGCGAAGTGCGAGAATTCTCACCACCGCCGCATCCACCTCAAGCTCCAGTGCGTCAATTTCCTTGTCGAGTTTTATCACTTTTTTGCCAAGCGTGACATTGCGCTGGGCAAGCGCCATCGTGGCATCGGCAATCTGGGTTTCAACCATGCCACCCATGCGGGCAATCATGCTCTCGATCTGCATCAGGTCATGGTCAAATGATTTTACAATATGTTCGCTGTCCATTTTCGCCCCTATCCGTGAAATTCAGTTCAATCAGCCAAACCGGCCGGTGATATAATCCTGGGTGCGCTTGTCTGTCGGGTTGGTAAAGATCGCTTCAGTATCGCCGAACTCAACCAGATAGCCCAGATGAAAAAACGCCGTATATTGCGACACCCGCGCCGCCTGTTGCATTGAGTGGGTAACAATTACAATGGTGAAATTCTGCCGCAACTCGTCAATCAGCTCTTCGATCACAGCCGTGGCAATCGGGTCAAGCGCCGAGGCCGGTTCATCCATCAAGATCACTTCCGGCCGGGTCGCAATGGCACGGGCAATGCAAAGCCGCTGCTGCTGACCGCCTGAAAGACTGATGCCTGAATCGCCAAGCCGGTCTTTAACTTCGTCAAACAGGCCGGCTTTCTGCAACGAGGTTACGACAATTTCTTCCAGTTCGGCTTTGTCATTGGCAATGCCGTGAATGCGCGGTCCATAGGCAACATTGTCAAATATTGACTTGGGAAAAGGGTTGGGCTTTTGAAACACCATGCCAATGCGCGCCCGCAATTCCACCACATCAATGGTATCATCGTAAATATTCACACCATCAAGCTCGATATTTCCGCTGACACGGGCAATGTCGATGACATCATTCATTCGGTTGAGGCAACGCAAATAGGTGGATTTTCCACAACCCGACGGGCCGATCAGTGCAACCACATGGTTGGCCGGAATATCGAGATCAACACCAAACAATGCCTGCTTGTCACCATAGGAAACATCGACATTACGCGATTTGATCTTGATTGGCAGTTCTGCGGGAAAAGCAAACCCGTCGGTTTGAATTTCGTCGATCGGCTCAATATTATCGCCGGTCATTCCCCTGTTATCCATCAACATGGTTTCATCTTTCTACCACTTGGTTTCAAATTTCTGGCGCAGATAGATCGCCAGAAGATTCATCGTTACAAGAAAACCGATCAGCACCAGAATGGCCGCCGAGGTGCGGGAAACGAAGCCTCGTTCCGGGCTGTCACCCCACGTAAATATCTGCGTCGGTAATGCGGTTGCCGGATCAAGCAGGCCTACATTCTCGATACTTGGAATGAAGGCATTCATGCCTATCAATAACAAAGGTGCGGTTTCACCCAGCGCCTGTGCCAGTCCGATAATCGTTCCGGTCAATATGCCGGGCATCGCCAGCGGCAGCACATGGTGCAAAACAACCTCGTGTTTTGAGGCCCCGACGCCAAGTGCCGCCTCGCGTATCGAAGGGGGGACAGATTTGAGCGCCGCACGGGTGGAAACAATGATCGTTGGCAATGTCATTAGCGCCAGAACCAAACCGCCGACCAGCGGTACTGAACGCGGCATGCCCAAAAACCCGATAAATACCGCCAGTCCAAGCAGTCCGAAAACCACGGAAGGAACAGCAGCAAGATTGTTGATATTGACCTCGATGAAATCGCTGAATTTGTTTTTCGGGGCAAATTCTTCAAGATAAACTGCAGCTGATATTCCAACCGGAAAGCTGATCAAAAAGCATACAAGCAATGCCAGCAACGAACCGGAAAATGCGCCAGCAAGGCCCGCCAACTCTGGAAAACGACTATCCGAATTGACAAACAATTCCCAGCTGAAGGGCGAGGCGATCATTCCCCTGGTAACCAGAGCATCAAACAGATCAAGCACCTTTTCAGACTTGAATCGCGGATTGAGCTTTTCCGCCTTGCCGGTTCGGTTAAGCGCATCATAAATTGGTGAAATCGGCAATTTCACCTGTAGCTTGTCCCCGGCAAAATTCACATCTTTCCTGATTCGGGCCTGCAAAATTTTGACTGCATCCCTGGAAAGAATTTTATAATTGACCCGCCCGGTTTCACCCGAAAACAATTCTGCAAAAGCACGGCGCATGATTTTCTTTAACGGACCGCGTTTCGGGTTTTTCAGAATTGCCGGACCAACCACAATAGCAAGACTCAGGTAGGAACTGCCGTTTTCAACGCTAATCAGGCCGCGCTGTTTCAGACTTTCAAAACTTGCAATCCGGTTGCGTGCCAATGCGTTGATGCGGCGCGGGACCACACCTTTGTAAAGCTGGTCGAAGGGATCTGATAGAGGCAGCAAAACAGAAATCGTCTGGCCAACCAGCTCAGGCTCATCCATCACTTTGTCTCGAAGAATATATTGTGCACCGGAACTTAGAATTTTTATCGCTTCACGCTTGTTTTTGCGTTTCTTCAGTTCCGGAAAATTTGCCAAAAATGCTTCTCGCACAAGGTTCCTGTAGCTGGCCTTACCGGGTTCATTGCGATCGACCTTTGCCGGATCGAGAAATACCTCAAGCTTAACCTTGGTGGTGGTGAATGCCACATAACCGGTAAAAGCCAGCGAGGTCAGCAAAATGCCAAGCAGGCCCATGGCAACAACAATGGCGCCAACACCCGTATTTCGAAGCCAACGGTCGCGCCGATAACGCCTTGAAATGCGGCTACGCGCATTACTTGAAGCCCAGTTATGGGAGATTTCACTCGAAATATCAGTCATATTGTTCACGGTATTTTCGGGTAAATCGCAAGGCCAGAACATTCAGCGCAAGGGTTGCTAGGAACAACACCAGTCCAAGCGCAAATGCCGCCAGGGTTTTGGGGTTGTCAAACTCGCTATCACCAATCAGCAAGGTTACAATTTGCACGGTAACCGTAGTTACCGGTTCCAGCGGGTTGAGGGTCAGTGAAGCGATAATGCCCGCAGCCATCACCACAATCATGGTCTCACCAATCGCCCGGCTGACGGCCAGCAATACACCCCCCATGATGCCGGGAAGTGCCGCGGGCAACAAAATATCGACAATCGTCTCGCCCTTGGTTGCGCCCAGCCCATAGGCTCCCTCACGCAGTGAACGCGGCACAGCAGAAATTGCATCATCGGAAAATGACGAGATGAACGGGATCAACATGATCCCCATCACCCCACCAGCTGCCAATGCGCTGTTGGGCGCGATGTCCATGCCAACAATCTGACCGAAATTTCGCAGGGCTGGTGCGACCACGAGCACTGCAAAAAATCCGTAAACCACCGTTGGGATGCCAGCCAGAATTTCCAATAATGGTTTCAAAATAGCGCGAGCACGTTTTGAAGAATATTCAGCCAGATAAATGGCTGACAGCAATCCGACAGGGATAGCCACTAGCATGGCAATCAGCGCTATCAGCAAAGTGCCAAGATAGACGGGAATTGCACCAAATGCCCCGCCTGCGGTTACCTGCCCTTTGCGAATCGGAATCTGCGGTTCCCAGTTCAGCCCGAACAGAAATTCACCCGGGGACACAAGATCAAAAAACCGCAAAGATTCAATGCTCAATGATACGACAATACCGAGCGTGGTCAGAATTGCCAGTGTTGAGCAGGCAATCATCAACCAGTCGAGTACTTGTTCCACCCGGTGCCGTGCATAAAATCTTTTGGCAATGTGGTTGCGGGTGATCACCAGGGCGGCAATCGAAATCGCCAGACTTGATACCACCAACGCCCAACCAGCCAACACCTGCCAGGCCTTGTAGCGTTCGGCAGCAGCGATCACTTCCGCCGTCGGATTGCCAAACACGGAGCCTTTGGCAAGCGAACGAATTTCGCTCAACAACAATTGCAATTGAGACCCATCGAGACCGTCCCGCAAGTCCGAAGGCAGGCTGCGCACCAGCAAAATATCAATCACCGGGCCTTGTAAGAACAGCCAGACCAGCGATAGCAGCAAAGCCGGAATACCCACCCACACAGCCACATAGGTACCGTGATACAGTGGCCGCGAGTGCAGCGTACTGCGCCTGCCTGCAACTACAGCGACTGCCCTGTTCTTGCCACCAAAATAGGCGACAAGAACAAGGGCAGCCAAACTAAGTGGGATAATGCTCAACATGGAATTGGTCCGGCTTTTCCCGCTACATCATTTTTGCATCAATTGCCGCCGATTGGCTGGCTTTCAATTCAGCTTCCGGCAGAACCACGAGTCCGCGTTCGGAAAGATAGCCTTCCGGACCCATCGCATCATCGCTGACATATTGGGCAATGAATTCCTGCATGCCGACAATCACCTTGCGGTGGGCGTTCTTGATATAAAAATAGAGTGGGCGGGCAATTCCATATGAGCCATCGCCTATCGTATCAAGATCAGGCTCTACCCCTGAAATCGCCACCGGCTGCAGGCTGTCGAGATTCTCATAGAGAAATGAATAGCCGAATATGCCAACAGCATCCGGATCAGCGTTCAACCGCTGGACAATCAGATTGTCGTTTTCACCGGCCTCGATAAAGGGGCCGTCCTGACGCATCGACGTGCAATCAGCACTATACATTTTCTTGAAGGCTTTTTTATCCAGGGTGGATTTGGCATTTTTCCAGAACTCAAGTTCGCCATTTTTACAAACCTCGTGGAAAACAAGCTCAACAAAGGCATCGCGAGTGCCTGATGTTGGTGGCGGACCATAGGCAATGATCGCCACATCCGGTAAATCAGCATCAATGTCACTCCATGTTTCATATGGATTATCGACCAGCTTACCGTCTACTGGCACCTTGGCGGCAAGTGCCTGATATATCTGAACCTTGGTCAGATCCATCGCATCACCTTCGCGCGAATTGGCAATAGACAGACCGTCATAGCCGATCAGCACTTCGCTAATATCGCTGACTCCATTTTTGTCGCAAAGCGCTTTTTCAGATGCCTTCATCGCCCGCGATGCGCCGGTAATATCGGGGTACTGCTCACCGATGCCCTGGCAGAATATTTTCATTCCGCCACCGGTACCGGTTGATTCAACCGTTGGCGCAGCGCCACCGGATCGGGCAAATTCTTCAGCTACCGCCTGAGTGTAAGGATAAACTGTAGACGAACCGACAATCTTGATTTCCCGCGCTTCAGCTGCATTGGCAACAACTGCAATTGTTAATGCTGTGCCTGCAAATTTCAGAATCTTCTTGAACAACATGCTTATATTTCCTTGTGTCTTGTCAATTCCCGCCATCCTGCGGGATACGACACTGATAATCCCGCCACATATCTTCTATGTGGCGTCGATGTAACAACTTCATGACAGTGGACAGATTTGCCAAAACCTTGTTATTGATCTGTTGAAAACAGGCTTCATTCGACCTCCCAGCAAGGATCACCCGCATGAAATGTCTTGTCATCAGACCGGCCAGCAAAGAAGAATTTGCTATCGCGGTTGAGTGGGCGACCAATGAAGGCTGGAACCCCGGTCTCGCTGATTTGGAGGCGTTTTTTGCAGCTGATCCGCAGGGTTTTTTGATGGCCTGGAAAGATGGCCAGCCTGTCGCTTCGATTTCAGTTGTTCGATATGGCGAAGACTATGGTTTTCTGGGCTTCTATATTGTTCACCCGAAACACCGAGGGCAAGGATTCGGAATGGCAATCTGGAATGCCGGCATGGAATATCTCGGTTCGCGAACCGTCGGGCTTGACGGGGTTGTTGATCAACAGGGAAACTATAAAAAGAGCGGTTTTATATGGGCGGGAAAGAATATTCGCTATACCGGAGTGCCAAATATCAAGCCGGTAGAACATCCCGATATTTTAGTCAGGGATTTTGCATCCAGCGACATTGATGCACTTTTGAATTACGACCGGCAACTGTTTCATGCGGAGCGGAAAAATTTTATTCAAAGCTGGGTAGCACCCCAAAGCCTGCCCGACCGTCGAACACTGATTGCCACCAGCTACAACAGATTTGCAGGCTACGGCACAATCAGGGCCTGCCGTTCGGGTTACAAAATCGGGCCACTTTTTGCCGATGATGACGAAATTGCCTTTGCATTACTTGAAAAACTATGCGGCGTCCTGCCATTGGGCAGCGAAGTTTCCCTCGACGTACCTGAGAAAAACAGCAAAGCATCATCCATGGCGTCAAATTGCGGATTACAGCCGGTTTTCGAAACCGCCCGGATGTATCGCGGCCCCTGCGAACCGCTGGACGAGCGCAGAATTTTTGGCATTACAACATTTGAGCTTGGTTAAGACTAACCTACTTCTGCCCTGACAGGCAAAAGAACCGTAAATCGGCTGCCCGCACCCTCTTTGCTGGAAATATTCAGTCGACCCCGATGGCGGTTAATAATGTGTTTTACAATTGCCAGTCCGAGACCGGTGCCACCTTTCGCCCGAGAGCGATGATCATCAACCCGGTAAAATCGTTCGGTTAGCCGCACCAGATGTTCGGCACCAATTCCCTCACCAAAATCCTGTACAATGATCGCCAGGCAAGTGCCTCTCATACCCGGCGCTTTTTCGCGTTTTTAGATAAAAACTGTAACCTTTTCGCCAGAACTGCCGTATTTTATCGCATTTTCAATCAGATTTTGAAAAACCTGCACCAGTTGCTCATCATCTCCGGAAATGCTGGTTTCGAAACCGGGTTGTGGCAGTTCGATTGCCACATCCACTTCCTCGGCCAGCGGTTGCAGCTGCGCCACAACCCGCTGCAACACAGCAAAGACATCCACATCTCCGGTCGGTCGCACATGCTCGTTGACCTCGACCTTTGAAAGCGACAGTAAATCACCAATAAGCCGGTTCATCCGGCCGGCTTCGCGTCCCATAATATCAAGAAATTTTTCCCGTGTGGCTTCGTCGTTTTTTGCAGGGCCTTTAAGTGTTTCGATAAATCCGTTGAGCGCGGTCAGCGGTGAACGCAATTCATGGCTGACATTGGCAACAAAATCACTGCGCATCTGCTCCGCCTCGACCACATGGGAAATATCGCGAAACGAAACCACAAGACCATTTTCAAACACTTTCGATGCTTTCAAACGCTCAACCTTGACCCGCAAGGTCGTGCGCACCGGCACCGGCAATGAAAAACTGGCCTCGGCATTTTCTTCACCCGCCAAAACCGCATCAATGGCACGAAGACATTCCGGATGGCGAATGACCCGGTCAAAATTTTGGCCCACAAGGTTTGGTCCAAACAGGTTTAATGCCGCCCCGTTGGCAACGGTAATCTGGCGATCGGGCGCAATAACCAATACCGGCTCCGGCAGGGCGTTCAGCAGGTTACGACTTTCATAGTCCGGCACAGAACGAAGTTCCTATATTTTTTCCATTTCCGGCACCGGGGTTTGGACGACACCCTTGGTAAACCAGTCAACCAGATTGGCAACCACCAGCCCCCCCATGGCATTTCGTGTGGCTTTGGAGGCTGAGCCCACATGGGGTAACAGGCTGGCATTAGGCAGTGCAATCAGTTCTGCCGGTACATGGGGCTCATCGTCAAACACATCAAGCCCCGCCGCCAAGATCGTGCCATCCCCCAAACAACGTATCAGCGCAGATTGATCAACCACACTGCCGCGCCCGATATTGACAATTACCCCGGTTGGGCCAAGCGCGCGCATGATTTCCAGATCAACACTTTTTTCGGTCTCCGGGGTACCCGGCGCGACAATCATAAGTGTATCGACAGCAGCAGCAAGCGACAGCAGACTGTCATGGTAAT
>JALTNS010000042.1:0-566 GCA_027000565.1 Rhizobiaceae bacterium
ACGTGGGATGACTTTCGCCCGAACTCGGTCGCCGGTCATCGCGTCAAGGGTGTTGCCCTGCGGGACAAATAGATCACCATGGCCTGTGCGTTTATCGGGGTCGGGGATCAGAAAGCCAAAGCCCTTCTCATTGCGACGAAATGAGCCAATGACCTCACGGCCCATCGGTGGCAAACAGATCGCATTCGCTGCCCCATGTACCACATGCCCCGACTCAAGGAGGTTGGCAACCGCTTCCCGAAAACTGTCCTGATCTTGAGGATCGACACCTAGTGTCTTAGCCAGCGTGTGCACCTGCATGGGCTGGTAACGTTGATCTGAGACGTGAGAAAGAATGCGTTTTTCAAGCCGTTCTGTCATAGGTGATTTTAACCTTACTGATTGTGATGGACGGTTATCATGGTACCCAAAAAGCCGCTTGCAGTGTGGCTCAAATGTGCAGTTATCAGATTAAACGTTATGCTTTAACCCAAGAATAGCAATCTATACCGGTCGTCAATGAACTTGTCCGGTTGCTTTTGTACGCGGCTTGTTGTTTTAAGCCTCCAAAAAGTTTGCAGCGCGGT
>JALTNS010000042.1:576-1943 GCA_027000565.1 Rhizobiaceae bacterium
CCCAAGGACTCAATCATGGCAACCAAACAGGAAATTATCGACGCTGCAACGACACTGGGCAAACTGATTGCCGATCACAGCGTGGGACAGAAATTAGAAAACGCGATCGGTAAACTGGAAAAAGATATTGATGCTCAACGTGAATTAACGGATTACCAACGCTTTATTCAGACGCTAGGCGAAAAGGAAGCTGCGGGGAAACCCATCGAAGTCGAAGAAAAACAGAAACTTCAGACTCTGCAAAATGCTGTGGTACAAAACCTGACCCTTCAGCAATTTCAAATGGCTCAGATGGATTATCTGGATCTGATGCGAGAAGTGGATCAGATCATCTCCGCTCAATCCACCGGCCAAAAAGCTGTGGCAGACAATGCTCCACCTAGTGCAGCTGCGTCACCGTTGATTACGCCCAACATGATGTGATTAGACCGGTCGTCAATGATCTTGCCCGATTGCTTTTGTACGCGGCACCTTGTTTTAAGACTCCAAAGCATTTGCAGCGCGGTCAAAAAGATACCCGTTGGGTATAAACGACGCTCTGACAGATCGATTCAAAACACACGCCCACCGATGAGACTCCGGCTTCCGGGGGCGAATCTGTGGGATATTCGTGGGAAACGATCCCACAGATTCACTGCGTTCATCGGTGGGCGTGTGTTGGGAATTTTCACATCCATCAGGATCAAAATCCTTAGAGCGTGTTATGCACTTTTACGCCTTGCCAGACGCCGTTTTTCCCGTGTTTTGCCGCTGCGTGGATCGGCGCAGGCGATGCCTTGCATCGTCGAGTACGAGACACCAAGGTAAAACACAGGAAAAACAAGTATGCAAGCGTAAAAGTGCATAACACGCTCTAGCGTCTGGGTACAGCCAGATTACGCCGTGAGATATTGTACGGTGAATCTTGAAGTGTTTTGCGCCATTCTTCACCGCGCAGCCGGACTTCTGTCCAACGTTTAGCCTTCAAATTCGGACGGATATCATCCTGAGGCAAGTCTTCTTTATTCATTCCCATCGGGCGGGTACTGATATAGCCCAGGATTTTAACACAGTCCTGAATCATACTGCTGTATTGGGCCACCATCGATGAATGCACACGGCCTTCATCCAATGCGCGTGAGCAATGAAGCAAAAATCGGCAAGCCGCCACTGCGAATTGTTTACTCACTTTTAAAGGAATTTGTTTCCCATCGGTCTGTTCACGCACAAGCTCTTTGAGGAGCGTAAGCATCGCATCTCGGTCAGCCTTGAGCGTCAGATTAGAATTACCATTATGAACATCCACGTGCATATTCAAAGCGTCAAGCATGGCAAGGCGTGCCCGGGGAATCGTCAGCAGACTCATACTCCCCAAAATCTGTTCAACT
>JALTNS010000043.1 GCA_027000565.1 Rhizobiaceae bacterium
GGCGTAGAGTTGGCACCATCGGGCTGAAGCAGCGGCAGTGGTTGAAGAGGCTCACGTTCTGCGTGCCAGATTATGTTGCAGAAAAATTACCAGAGTGGATCAATACTGCCATGGATCAGGGAGGGGGGCAGGCGGGTTCCCCCGTCGCTCTGGCTGCGAAAATGGTTGAGCAGGTGATCGCCGCGTTCCCACGTGAAGAAGCCTCGGCGGTGATTTGTGGAGATCTGGTATTGGCGCGGGCTTTGGGCTGGGCGTATCCGGTGCCGTTGCTCGGAATGCAATTAACGCGGCGGGAAATACTGGGCACGGATAAGGAGTTGTTAGCATCCTGTCATCGGGCGATAGCTATGGGCGCACAGGATGCGGTGCGTTTGGCCCATGATCTGATGCGACGAGCGCAGCGGCTGCGAGAGGTGGAGCCGAAATTGCGCGCCAAGGGATCGAAGGCAGCGGTGGCGTTGTTTCTACGCGAGGATGCGGTGTTGCCCTCCACAATGCTGGCCCCGAAAATCAAAGGCACCAACATGCCGATGACCGACCGGGCGGCGCGGCGCTTGTGTGACAGGTTGGTGGAACTGGGCGTGGTGCGCGAGTTGACCGGACGCAACACGTTTCGGCTCTATGGGGTGGCGTGATGAGTGACAAGAAGCTGGATCCGGAATTGGAAGACATGCCACCAGAATTGCGGTGGCGGACATGGATGGGGCGGATCGAGGCGGTGCTGTTTGCCTCGGCAAAACCGGTATCCCGGGAAATGTTGCAAAAAGTGGTGGGGCAGGGGGTCTCGGTGGAGATGCTGATCGAAGATTTGCGGGACGAGCTGGCGGGCCGCGCCTTTGAAATCGCCAGCGTGGCAGATGCCTGGACAATGCGCACCAAAACCCGGTTTGCCGAGGCGATCCGCGCGGCGGCTGATTTGGGTGATCAAGCGATGGCGTTCACCGAATACGAAATGGCAGTGCTGGCAACAATTGCTTATCACCAACCAATCTGCCGGGCCGAGTTGAAAGAGGTGTTTGGCAAAGACATCAGCCGCGACCTGATCGGGCGCCTTTACGCCAAAGACCTGATCGCCACCGGCCCGCGCAGCCCCAAACGCGGCGCGCCCTATACATATGTGACCACGCAGGGGTTTCTTGCGGCATTTGATTTGCAAAGCCTGAGGGACTTGCCGGATATGGAACAATTACAGGATGCGGGCGTAACGGTGAAATAGGGGCCAGCAAGAGCGCCGGTTTCTCACGCAGCCTGGGAGCTTTCTGCACAGGGGGTTTCAATCAGATCAAAATCCACAAAGAACTCGGTGCCGTTTTCTGCGTCACTGATAAAGTCGATCGTGCCACCGTGGGATTCAACCATCATTTTAACAATGCTTAAGCCCAATCCGGTCCCTGCCTTGCCGCGTTGATCCGATGAATCGGCCTGAGTGAATTTGTCAAAAATTGTCGCTTGGGCTTCCTCGGGAATACCGCAACCCTGGTCTTTTACAGACAGGCGGACCTTGTCTGCCGAAGGCACAATCGAAATCTTGATTTCATCGTTTTCATTGGAAAACTTAGCCGCATTTGACATCAGATTAGCCAATACCTGCATAAGCCGGTCATAATCTCCTGAAATCCAGGCCGGGCTTTCGGTGCCTTTTGCAATAAATTTCACATGATGGGCTTCTGCATAACCTTTGTTTGCCGACAGGGAATCCTCAACCACCTGGCTAAGGTCTACCGGAGCAAAGACATATTCCATTTTTCCGGCCTCGGCCTTCTCCATATCCAGAATATCGTTGATCAAGCGCTCCAAACGGCTGCTGTTCTTGAGGGCCATAGAAACAAGATCGCCCATTTTAGGCGGGATGTCCCCCAAAACTCCGGCATCAATAATCCCGAGCGCCCCTTTGATAGAGGTCAGTGGCGTCCGTAATTCGTGGCTGACAGTGGCAATGAATTCGGATTTTGCCTTATCTGCTGCCAGCTGTTCGGAAATGTCACTGGCGATCAATACAAACTGTTTCGTACTATCGGCAGCTTCAATAATCTGTAGCGAGATATTTACAGGCCTCCCGATCTTGTTGATCGAATTATAGTTGATCTGTCTTTTCCGCCCCTCCAGGAGGTCTTTGGCCCGCTCAAGAAAGGTCTCGCGATTGAAAGAGTCCGCAAAATCCTTGAATGTCAGCCCGATATAACCTGCCTCGCCAACACCTGTGATATCCTTGGCCATATTGTTCATATAGGTCAGCTTCAGGGTATCCGGATAGAACATATAGATTTCGTCCTGACTCTGGTCGAGAGTCTTTTTGAACTTCTTGATTTCGCTTTCGGCCTTGTTCCGTTCGGTAATATCGCGTGCTGTCACGGCATACCAGGGGTCGCTATTGTCCGGGTGGAATAATTCCACAATGACCTCGGCAGGGTTTCCGTTCAGCCCAACAGTTGTCACAGTGACGGATCGTTTGGTACCGTAAACCAGTGGTGCAACCAGGGTGCGAAACCGTGCTTCACTAAACACCGGGATAATATCTTCCGGGGTTTTATGGTTATAGTCGGCTTCATCCCACCCGGTCTGAAGCTTGGCTTCTTCATTCAGAAACAGGAATTCCAGCGTATCCGGTTTGAACATGAACACAGCATCCGACGTTGAATCCAGCGTGGCTTTGAACCGTTCCAGCAATCCTTCGGCTTCCCGACGGGCAGAAATGTCGCTGACAAAAGCAATAAACCGGGGCGATTGGTCATCCAGATGGATCAGCTGAATGAAGACTTCTTCATAGGTGCGATTGCCATTTTCCAGGGTCTCCTTTGTTTCATAGCGAACAGAATCGGTTTCCCCGTCAAGCAAAGGCTGCAAGCGTGCCCGGAACTTTGCTTCATTGAGTTTGGGCATAATATCCATGGGCGTTTTGCCGCAAATTTCATCTGCTGACATACCTACACCCTCTAAAGCGGCCTGATTGGCATAGAAAAGTTTGAGGTTTTCCGGATCGAACATGTAAATTTCCGAGGCAACCCGTTCCAAAGTAGATTTGAACTGGTTCAGCTCTTTTTCAGCAAGCAATTGATCGCTAATGTCGCGCACAACATAAATGGAGCCGCTAACCGTTTGCTGGCTGTCACGCAGTAAGGCACCGGAATAATTTACGGGAATATGGTCGCCTTCATTGTTTATTACCCAATGACGGGTATCAGACGCCGCATTGGTCTGAATATCCATTTCCGATAAAAACCCGAAATCCCGCGAAATTTGTTCCGGCAGTTTTTGCAAGCTGCTTTCGGTGTTATTTGCGCTGCTTGCCTCTTGGATAACGCACATATACCCGAGGTGCTCTTCTGTCCCGATGGCCAGAACAGCAAGGGAGATTTGCGCAAAACTGCCGTCCTTGCGCACAATAGAAAATGTCCGCCCTTCATCAATAGTCGCCATACCGCCGCTGTCGGCTCTGAAGTTTTTCATCCCCTCGATATGCTTTTCGCGTTTGTCTTCAGGAATAAGTTTAACAACATTCTGTTGTACCAATTCATCAGGATCATACCCTGTCAGGCTGGCGGCACTGTCATTGACGGCGACGATCACACCCTCTGTATCCAGCAAGATAACCGGTTGACTGCTTTGGTTTATGACTTCGGTACAATTTCCCGATACCGCACAGGCAGTTTCCAAAACCGATTGGATAGATGCCAGGTTTTCCTGTGTCCCTTGCTCGGAAGTCTGGCCAAAGAACGTCTGTAGTTTCTTGCCGATCAATTCTCCGGCTTTGATACCCAACAGTTTTTCGGCGGCCGGATTGGCCATACGGATTACGCCTTGAGCATCGGTTTCAAAAAGAGCCTCGCGCATGGAACGAATAATGTTTTGTGTTTGTTTGTTGGCTGCACTCAACTGGAGCCGTGCTTCTCTGCGCTCAAGCGCTGCGTTTCGGAAAACCCTAACGGACCCAATGACCTGATTGATTTCCTGCTGATAATTCGAAGCCGGAATTGGTGCCTCCAGATCTCCATCTGCAAGCCGGACCATGGTTTCACTCACCTCCATCAGCGGTTGAGTGATCTGGGCACTGATACGTCGGCTCAACCAAAAAACAACCAAACCGACAACCAGCGTTACAAAGAATACATAAATGGCGAATATCTGGTTTTTCTCCAGTCCGGTCGTGGCCGCTTCGGTTGTGAATGTACTATAGCGTGCCAATTCATCACTGAATTCCAAAGAGAGCTGTGTGGAGAGAGTCTCGACCTTTTCGCGATCTTTGCGCAGGTCTTTGTCCAGGTCTACCAGATTGAAAAAGGCGTCAGCGTAATTTGAAAGCGCTGTTTGGATAATTTCCCGGACTTCATCGGTGTATTGGGTTTTGGCAATGGAAGTTTTGATTTTTTCCAGCTCGGCCTGCCATTGTTCAAAAAACTGTTCATTTTGGCCAAGTATATAAAGACGTTCCACATTGCGCAGTTTGAAAAATTCCTTGCGTGTTTCATCGTTATTCAACCAATGCTCAACAACCTCGGCAGAAAGTGCGATCTTCCCCCTAAGTCCACTGTTTTCCGTATACCCAATTTGGGAAATTTCCGCTTCTATATCCTTGAATTCACGTGCGTAAGTCTGAACTTCGGTAAGCCATTTTTTTGCTTTTACCTGCAATTCCGGTGCAAGCTCCTGTGCATTAAGCCATTTGAGATCTTTATAGAACTTGTCCAGAATTTGATGGTGGAGAAGAACATATTCAAACTTTGGATGCAGCAGAAAGTCTTTCTCCGCATAGCGTGCTGAATTAATTCCAACATCAACTTCGCGAATTTTATTTAACAATACTAAATTGTTAATTGCAGTTTGACTGTTCTTTTTCTGTATTCCCAGACCGATCATTACAATTACGAGAACAATCAAAAACCCGATAAGAGCAATAAATGGGGCCATCAGTATTTGGGTCCGTATGCTTTTTCCACGATCCATTGTATGCTCTCCGCTCATTACTCAATTAATAAAACGCCCGAAATTGCTTGGATTTGAGTATTCGGTCATTTCCATATTGGCTACAATACAGACTTTTGGGGCGTAATTATGGCAAAAAATATCATCTATTAGTTGAACCTGTAGATAATTTGTAACTTCTTTCTCTCCTTAACTGTCATTTGGCAAAAGAAATCTGTTCCAAACTGGCGCAAGATCAGGAGCATTCATCAAGTTGAAGAGCTGTATGATCTTGTCTATACCGTCCAGTTGGTATAGTTAACGGCCAAATATCAGCACCCGGGATACTGAAATGGTCGCTACATCAACAAAAGACAGGATCATTGCGGCAGCAATGGATATCACCCAGACCAAAGGGGCTAGGCATCTGACCATTGATGCTGTGACCGTAAAGTCAGGCCTGAGCAAAGGCGGTGTGCTCTATCATTTTCCGTCAAAAGCAGCTTTGCTGGATGGATTGATAAATCAGGCTGTCTTGCAGTTTCGTGCGCAAATCCAGTCATATCGGGATAATCTGGCCGGGGCACCAAACCCGACTTTGCAGGCACTGGTACAATGGCTCACGGCCATTCTGGATCAAAAGCAATCATTGCCCACGGCCTTGTTGGCCGCAAGTGCCGAAGACCCCGAATTGTTGAAACCGGTGCGTGATGCATTCGATGATTTATGGCGGATGATTCAGGCCGAGGCCACCGATCAATCAACCGTTCTGGTTATATGGTGCGCTCTGAGCGGGATCCATTATCTTGAAATGTTTCGGCTGGCCCCTGACGGGACGGCGCAACTGCGTGAGTGTCTCACGCAAATTACGTCGATGCTGAAATATTTGCCGGAGGAGAAAAATGCCAATGCTGTTTAATTTTGCCCATCTGGTTCGGAGGGGGCAACCGGTTATGCTTGCGATTCTGGTTGCTGCAAGTATTTCAACGCCGGGCAATGCCGGCACTCCGTTGCTTGTGAGTGCAGTGCAGGTGCAATCAAAACCCGCTACCGAAACTTTTTCGCTTTCCGGAGAAATTGTCGCGCGTGATGCGGTCGGTTTGTCTTTCCCCATGGGGGGGCGGATCCTTTCGGTGACGGTGCGCGAAGGAGACAAGGTCGAACAAGGCCAGATTTTGGCACAACTGGAATCAGTGCAACAGGAACAGACGCTGCTCAGTGCCGAAGCGGCTGTAACCGCGGCCAAAGCCGATTTGCGGCAAGCCGAGGAAGAATTCAAACGTCAGGAAGCGTTTCTGGAACGCGGTGCCACAACCCGTATCCGCCGTGATGAATCCCAGCGTTTGTACTTTATCAGCAAAGCCAACGTCGAGCGGGCAGCAGCAGAGTTGAATCGCGCCCGTAAAGCCTATGACGATACCTTTTTGCGCGCTCCGCAAACCGGCGTGATTATTGATCGTCTGGCGGACCCCGGCGAGGTGCTTTCTGCTGCCCATCCGGTATTGGAACTGGCATTGGGAGAAGCAATTGATGCGGTGTTCAATGTTCCCGAACTGATGCCGGCAAAACTACCGGATGATTTTACCGTTTCCCTTGCCCTGATTGAAAATCCAAAGGTAACATTTTCCGGCAAAATCCGCAAAATATCCCCTTTGGTAAACGCAAAAAGTGGCACAGTCGAGGTCAGCGTCGGTGTTGACAACCCGCCTGCGGGGGTCCGCTTTGGCGATGCGGTGCGGGCAATAATTACCCGTCCTGTACCGCCACGAATGACCATCCCTTATACAGCATTGGTTGCCTATAAAGAGGGCACGGCAGTGTGGGTTATTGACCCCGCAACTCTTTCGGTCACTCTGGCTCCAATCAATCTGGCGAAACATCTGGACGGTCTGGTCATTGTTTCAGATGGCCTTGCAGAATCCACATTGATTGCAACCAGCGGTGCCCAGTTGCTCTATCAAGGCCGGTCTGTAAAATTGAAGGAAGGCAAATGATGCGGTTGTTATTACTCATTGCTCCGGTGCTGTTCATTGCGATGTCTGCGGTCGCAGCAGAGGATGAGGCCGAACCACACAAAATGCTGCCGCGGCCCGTTGTCAGCGAAATTACCGGTAAAAACATAGCTGCTGCACGCGGATATCTGGGGACCGTAACGGCCAGGGTCGAGGTTGATCTGGGTGTCCCGATCTCGGGTATTATTGCAAGCCGTCCTGTCAAGCTTGGCGATACCGTCAAACGCGGTGACATTATTGCACAAATTAACCCTGAAACGCTTAAAGCCGCCGTGTGGGCCGCCCGTGCCGGTATCATTGTTGCAGAACAGCAGCTGAATTCGGCGCAAGCTTTATTGGAGCGGGAGAAAACCCTGTTTAAACGTGGTGTGGAAAGCAAAGCCAGATTGCAAGATGCCGAGCGCGGCTTTGCCGCAGCGAAAGCGCGTCTGGATCAGGCACGCGCAACACTGGCACGGGCCGAGGATACACTGGAATCCTCGGTACTGCGCGCCCCGCAAAACGGTATCATCATCGCAACACTGGTGGAGGCCGGTGCCGCGATTTCGGCAGGTCAGCCCATTGTCAGGCTGGCGGGCACAGATGCCCGTGAACTGGTAGTTGATCTCAGTGAAACCAATCTGGCCTTGTTGCCGCAAGACGTGGAATTCAGCACACATCTTCTGGCGGTTCCCGATACCAATGCCAAGGCGCATTTGCGCTCCATTGATCCAGTCGCGGACCAGCGGACCAGAACAAGGCGCGTGCATTTCCTGTTGACCAATCCGCCTGCGGAATACCGGATCGGTGCCTTGGCCCGTATTCTGCCACCGCCGCATGGTGGCGGGACTCTCACTGTTCCGGTTTCGGCCCTGTTAATACAAAACGGACAGGCCCGGGTGTGGCGCATATCCCCCAAAGACAGGGCGGTAACTTCTGTTCCCGTGGTGACAGGGGCGCAACTGGGGCAACGGGTGGTGGTCCTGTCGGGTCTGGAACCGGATCAGGAAATTGTCACCAAAGGTATACACTCACTTAAGGACGGGCAGATTGTTGGCCCGCGTGTGGTTCAATGAACAACCGTTTCAACCTGTCGGACTGGGCGTTGAAG
>JALTNS010000044.1 GCA_027000565.1 Rhizobiaceae bacterium
CCACGCGCTTCCACTGAAATGGCATCAAATGGGGGTAATACTGTCAGCCACCGATGCGCTGAACTGGTATTCAGGAATTACCGGCCAGTCGCCAAATCAGTTAACCGGTGAATTGGGGATCGAATTGCAGGCTCCCGGCAGTGCTACATTCCTGCCTTATCTATCAGGTGAACGCACGCCGCATAATGATTCAGAAATTCGCGGCAGTTTTGTTGGTCTTGGCCACCACAATGATCGCGCAGACTTAACCCGCGCGGTGCTGGAAGGTGTCGGGTTTGCCTTTCGCGATTGCCTCAATACTTTGCAGAATGCGGGTACAGGCATAGACAGGGTAACGGTGGTCGGAGGTGGGGCAAATTCGGAATATTGGCTGAAGGCGATCTCCACCATCCTGTCATTGCCTGTCGATTTGCCCGGGGAAGGTGATTTTGGCGCCGGATTTGGTGCTGCGCGGCTGGCCATCATGGCGGTGGAAAACGCTGGCGTTCCCGAAGTTTGTACACCGCCAAGAATCAAAAACACCATCGAGCCTGACCGGTCTTTGATCCAGGCGTATGATGATGCTTATTTGCAATATTCTGCTCTCTATCCAGCCTTGAAAGGCGTGCGCACATGACCACCGGTTTTTTCGGCGATATAGCAAAAATACCCTTTGAAGGGCCATCAAGTGAAAACGCATTGGCTTTTCGCCATTATAATTCGGACGAAATTGTCCTTGGAAAACGTCTTGAGGATCATTTACGGTTTGCGGTTTGTTACTGGCATTCATTTTGCTGGCCGGGCAACGACCCGTTTGGCGGACAGACATTTGAACGCCCGTGGTTTGCCGACCAGATAGGCGACACCATGACTGCAGCAAAATTGAAGGCCGATGTGGCGTTCGAGATGTTTGCTGCGCTCGGCGTGCCTTATTTTTGTTTCCACGATGCGGATATGCGCCCGGAAGGTGCAGGATTTGTGGAAAACACCCGCAATCTCAATCATATTGCCGACTATTTTGAAACCAAAATGAGTGAAACCAGGGTTAAACTTCTTTGGGGCACGGCAAATCTGTTTTCTCACCGGCGGTATATGGCTGGCGCGGCGAGCAATCCCGACCCGGATGTCTTTGCCTTTGCTGCCGCAACTGTAAAATCCTGCATGGATGTCACCCACCGTCTTGGCGGCGAAAATTATGTGCTGTGGGGTGGTCGTGAGGGGTATGAAACCCTGCTCAACACTCACATGGGTCGTGAACTGGACCAGCTTGGCCGGTTCTTTAATCTGGTGGTTGAATACAAACACAAGATCGGGTTTTCCGGCACGATCCTGATAGAGCCAAAACCGCAGGAACCAACCAAACATCAATATGATTACGATGTGGCAACGGTTTACGGGTTTTTGAAACGTTATGGGCTGGAAAACGAGGTGAGGGTCAATATCGAACAGGGCCATGCCATTTTGGCCGGTCATTCGTTTGAACATGAACTGGCCACTGCTAATGCACTTGGAATATTTGGTTCAATAGATATGAACCGCAATGACTATCAGTCCGGGTGGGATACAGACCAGTTTCCCAACAATGTGCCGGAGATGGCATTGGCCTATTATCATATTTTGCAGGGCGGCGGTTTCACCACAGGCGGCACAAATTTTGATGCCAAACTGCGGCGGCAGTCAATTGAGCCGGAGGATTTGCTGCTTGCCCATATTGGTGCAATGGATTGTTGCGCGCGCGGACTGAAAGCCGCGGCCCGTATGGTTGAAGATGGTAAATTGTCTTCATTGCGGGATGAACGATATGCCGGTTGGAATTCGAACAATGCTCAAGAAATGTTGGCAGGCGGCCAATCTCTTGAAGATATTGCTGAGCATGTTGAAAGATCCGGGCTTGACCCGCAGCCAAAATCGGGCCGACAGGAGTTGCTGGAAAATATTGTCAACCGCTATGTC